>NZ_KV805865.1:0-317 GCF_001811665.1 Haemophilus sp. HMSC066A11 | reverse complement strand
CCTGTTTTAACCGTAAAAAGATCTTTGGTGTGAGCCGATTGATAAGGCAAAAGCACGCCCGATTGACGATACAAATATTTATCTTCCACCAAGCGATTGACCAATGCACGCTCAGGTATTTTCAAAATCTTCGCCGTCTCACGAAATGATTTACTCGTCCCTACTTCCACATAGTGATCAACAAAAGCGACTTTAGGTGCATTACGCTCTTTTTCTGCTTGTAACTGAGCGGCTAACATCAACGCCTCAGAAAAAGATTGCGGAATAAGTGCGGTTGGTTTTTGTTGATTTTCCAACGCTTGCCAGCGATCGACCAC
>NZ_KV805864.1:0-1564 GCF_001811665.1 Haemophilus sp. HMSC066A11 | reverse complement strand
GGTAGTCCTAAGCGTTTAAACAGACCTTCATCAATATGTTCATGTACTTCATCCCCCGTTTTGCATACACCAACTAAACCTAATGTAACCATATCAATTATGCCGTTTGTATTACCGAAAGGAAACGGATTTAGTAGCATATCGCAATCACGCAATATTGCCAGATAATCGTGATAAGGTGCGTGGGGATGTGCAGTGGCATCGTCACCTAAATAGCTTTCGATAAACCATTTGACATAAGGGTGTGTCAAGCCTGTTGATTGTCCAAGTGCGAAATGAAAATGCATTTTGACTTTAGCTTTATCTCTGATTTCTTGCAATGTTACCAAAAATTCAGGGTTTAATTTCATTGTGGTAGCGGCAATACCGATATTGACTACTTCAGGGTTTTCTCTTAGTACATAATCCACTTTTTGTGGGGCGAGTGCAGATGGTACATAAGGTAGGGCATCTTTGGGTAAGCGTAAAAGGGTTTCGCTAAAACAATCTTCACTGCCCACATAATCATCTTCTACGATGACATAATCAATAAATTCAGAATGCGTAGTGGCAGGATGACCCAAGGCTACAGCTTGAATAGGGGCAAGCCGAGTGTTGCTCACAAAAATCGTGGTAATATCCATGCCAATGCTTGGCATATAGAACACTGCGGGTTGGAAAGTTTCGCACTGTTTACGGATAAAAAACAGTCTCTCCATTATATTATTGCTACTGATTTCAAAGAACTCGTCAAACACTTCTCGACCTATTTTATCAACGCCCTCATGGCCTAAGCCGACTAAATAGAATTTTTCTCGAGCAGCAATCATTGAAGTTGAATGTGTACGATAAATCGAATGTCCCGAATTAAAATGTTCAAGCAGTACCATCATCACAGGTTTGCCGTCCTTTTTACCTAAGGTGTAAAGGTAGCGGTCTTGCCATCCTTGCGTGAGGATATGCTTGCGGACAAGTTCGTTTAATGGACGCTTAACATCGTGCTTGTTTTTTGCTAAATCATAACTGCAGTGCATATATACATCATGAAGGATATTTGCAGGCAATTCATCTAAATTAGCAATTTCGGCGAGTTTTTTAGGAAACCACTGTAAAACCACCGCTCTTTTATGAAACGCAGATGCAGTACCAATAAAACGTGAAGACTGCAACGCAAAACACAATGAAGCACAAAGTTGTTGATTCCCTGCCCATAACGCATCTAAACTCATATTGACATTGGATTCGGGTAAGTAAAAAATACAGAATTTAGCAATAGAAGAGTTGTCTGTTGCTAAATGAAAGCCACCTTCGGAATCTGGGTTGATATTATATTTATTGAGAATATGGTCTGCGTTAACGTAGGGGGAAGAGGCAAAAATCAGCGTCAACCAGCGTTGCAGGCTAATCATCTTTAATGCCCCTTCTTCGGAAATTGCCAATTCGGGGTCGGAAAAGAGTGTTGTAATTGCATTAGCGAGACGAGTGGCAAAATGAATTAGTAGTTTTTCGGGTAGATATGCCAGCTGAGCAGGTGCGTCAAATTCAATATCGTGAACGCCTCCAAAATTAGCGTCCATTTTTTCCA
>NZ_KV805863.1:0-3895 GCF_001811665.1 Haemophilus sp. HMSC066A11 | reverse complement strand
ATTTTCCAACGCTTGCCAGCGATCGACCACCGCAGCAGTAAATTCAGGCGATAAGCGAGCGACAACAACAAACGTATCCCGCTTGTTTAACTCGTAGTAATCAAACCATTGATTTCTATACTCAAATTTTAGTGGCTCAATTTGAGCGACTAAATTTTGTTCAATCAAATCACGAATAACACGTAATACATTTTTGTGTTCTTTATGTGTAATCTCCGCAATTTCCCGACTACTCATTGTCAAAATACTTGCGTTTTCTTTCGTCATCGTTAATAATTGGTTCATCTGTATATTCCTTAATGAATTAGCCACGAAATTTCCTCGTGGCTTTTTTATTTACCCAAATACTTCTCACGTAACCGCTTATCAAAGCCTTGTGACGCAAGGAGTAACATTTCAAATTCACTTTTCTCAATCGCAATGTGCGTATCCGTATCAAAAACACCGAATTGACAGGCGGCGATAAAGTTAAATGTCTGAGTAAACTCTTCATTACTAATAAAGCGACTCAGTGTGCTAGACGCGGTTTCCATACCTTCTGCCACCTCGTATTGCTTTTGCTTGTAATATTTGTCGATAACCTGATCCGAAAGCACTCTTGCAGATCGCGTTAATTTATTGCGTGCCATTGCGTATTCCTGTTGGTAAATTAGCTTTGAGAAGGAAATACATCCTCGATACAAACTTTTGCTCCAAGTGAGTTCAGAGTTTGAACAATCTTCTGGGCAACACTTAACGATGGCGAACGCAATCCAATCTCATAATTAGCAATTCGTGGTTGGCTCCATCCGATATGGTTGGCTAGTTGTCGCTGAGTAATCCCAAGCTGTCCTCGAATCTGTGAAAGGTTATTCATTGATAAATTTCATTTTGTGATTTTTTATAATTCATTTAATCACATAACGGAATTTATATCAATCACAATATGAAATTATATGAATATAACGTAACGTGTTATTATTTGAACTAAAAGAAGGAGAAATTAAATGGCTACACTTGGCGAAAGAATAAAAGCGTATCGAGAACAGTTAAAAATCAGTCAAAAAGAATTAGCTGAGAGATGCAATAATATTGATACCAAAAGTGAGAATGCGCGTTGGGGACAACCGAGAATTGCTAATTATGAAAAAGGCAATAGAACGCCTGACCTCGAAGATATATCTATCATAAGTAAAGCACTTAATATCCTGCCTGAGGTTTTAGCCTTCAATTCAAACATAAGCGAGATCAAAGAGTCAATTTGTCGTTATCCATTATTAAGTCCAATCCAAGCAGGACTATGGACTGATATTAGATCGCTCGAAGGATTTGACGGTTACGAGATGATCCCAAGCACTGTCATCGCCTCTGAAAATTCCTTTTATCTACGAATTGAAGGTAAATCTATGCTCCCCCGATTCAACGAGGGCGATCTGGTTTTAATTGATCCTGATATTGCGCCAACCCCAGGGAAATTTGTGGCTGCAATCAATGGCGACAACGAGGCGACATTTAAACAATACAAAGAGCTTGGCACGAGAACACCAGAAGGCATACCGCACTTTGAGCTTGTTCCGCTTAATCCTATGTTTCCAACATTAAGCTCGCTCAACCAAGAAATTCGCATTATTGGTGTGGCAAGGGAGCGTGTAGAAACGTTATAACACCGAGCGGCAAGGTAGGTTTGGGTTGTGAAGGCAGTGGACGCTTAATTGGATAAGAGAATGGATAAAATCATATTTATCAGAGAAAGAATGGAAATGGGTGTAACCCGTCCCTTTATTTGTCAAACAGATAAAGGAAATTGGTTTATAATAAAAACATTGTCTATGATGCCAATCAGTCAATTATTAGCGGAAGCCATAGGCTCAACACTGGCTCATGAAATAGGGCTCCCGTGCCCAAGTATTGATTTTGTTGAAATAACGCCGGAATCAACCCAATACGTTTCTCCGGAGTGGCGGCAAGACTTGCCAAGCGGAATAGCATTCGCATCATCATTTGTGGTAAATGCCAAAATTGCCAAAACCGTTCAAGTCAAAAATCCTGCATTTTTATCGGAACCAGAACAAAAATTACTCTATATGTTTGATCGTTGGATTTTAAATTCTGACAGAACCGCATCACAAGTCGGCACAGGAAATATTAATCTGCTTTTTGACGAACAACAGCAAAAAATTTTAGTGATAGATCATAATCTTGCTTTTGACGAAAGAGCTGATTTTTCTGAACATATCTTTTCACCACAGAACAGAGAGTGGCGACTTGACTGGGTGGATAAACAAACTTTTACAGACAAAGCTATTGACACACTCAAAAAATTTGACCATATTTACCAGTCCATTCCTGATGATTGGTTTGTTGGAGATGAAGAATTTCACAAAATTGAGCACCAAATCAACCGAATAAAAGAACTTTTAAACCGAATAACACAAAAAAATTACTGGGACAACATAGAATGAAACAACCTATTTTATACAGCTTTGTGCGGTATCGTCCGTACTTTGAAACAGGCGAGTTCGTCAATGTTGGCTTATTGATGTGCGAGCCCGAAAAGAAAAAACTCACTTATCAACTTGTACCTAAAAATAACAAGCGCGTGAATGATTTTTTCTATAAAAGCAAAATGTTTGAAACTGTCCGTGAAACTATTAATGATGAATTACAATATATCGTTAATCAACCATTTAACGGCTGTGCGCAGGATATGGCTACCTTCTTTCACCATTACATTGATGTGAAAGAAGGCATTGTTCAATATAGCAATGCTGCGGTAGGTATGGTGGATGATCCGCAAGATTATTTTAACAAGTTATATACGCAATTTATCCAAAATGCTGGAGTAAAAACAGAAAGCCAAGAACAAGTGATTTTGAAACATTACAAAACCTTGTTTAGACAAGAAAACGACAGTGTTCTTGCACAATACAAACAATATATGGTGAATGGTGATTTTGCTAAATTTGCCCTTCCTTTGGCATTGAAAAACCAACAAGATAAACATATTTTAAAAGCAGTAAAACCTCTTGCATTCGATCAGGTTGAAAGCCCGAGCATGATTGAACATTGTGATAGTTGGGTAGCGAAAATTAATCGTGCAGAGCAAGAAGGATTTATTAAAAGAGAGAATATTTTATTTGCGCTTGATACACCAAACACAGCGCATAAAGCTAATATTCTCGATACAATTAAGCGAACATTTGATCACTTCAAGTTACAACACATTAGCTGGAATGAAGATAAACAAATTATTAATTTCGCTAAAGCCATTTAACCGTTAAACCACGCACTGACGCGGTTTCATCTGATGTCTCCGACATTGATGTCGGAGACATATCAACCACAATAAAGCGCCTCTTCTGGCGGTTTTTTATTCCCCACCTTTCACCTTATTTAAATTCACCAAATCTTGCTTATATCCCTTCAAAATCGCTTCTTCCTTGATAAGTCTAGCCTCACTCCCCTTGCTTAACGGCAATTAAAACTTGCTTACGCTCTTCAAAATTTTCAAAAAATCCACCGCACTTCCCAAACCAAATACCTCGCTGGTTAAAAAATAAGCAAACAAACACATTTCTTAAAAATTTATTTCTTTAGAAATCAACAATATAATCACATCATGAAATTTTTTAGATAAAAAATCACAATTTGTATTGATTATATTATTTCAAAGTGTGATAATTACCCCATCAAAACGAGATACACAATCTCAATGCTCTTTAAAAATTTGTGATGAAAAAAAGCCCTGCGAACAGGGCTTAGTTATTAAGATTCATAAATAGGTGTCTTTCTATCAGTATCCATAACTAGACCAATGCAATGTAGGCAGTTTTGTTTGGTTGTATAACCCTCGCTAACTGCAATGGTTTCATGATTGGCGGCTTTGAGTCGCCAATACCACTGATTGTTTACACCC
>NZ_KV805862.1:0-1279 GCF_001811665.1 Haemophilus sp. HMSC066A11 | reverse complement strand
ATTTTTTCTTTTAGAATCCAATAAGACATTAACGCAGCGAAAACAGGAAAGAGAGATGAAAGCGGTGCAGCATAATAGATTGTTAAATAATGAATGCTTAATAAATAGGCAGACATTCCTATTGGCCCACCTAATACGCCAGATAACGCAGGTTGCCAAAAAACGCCTTGAAAATCTACCGCACTTTTTCGCCACAATGTGATGCCGATAACTAATAACGAGCAAAAATCAATTAAAAAAAGCAATGAAATTACTTTCCCTAACGCAGTATATTCACTTAATGGCAATTCATTATATAACAATCCAGATAATGCCCAGAATACAGCGGACAGTATGCCAAAGAGATAGCCACGCATTATGGCAATTCCTCTAATAGTTTAAATGCTGCGTCTAAGCGTTTTAACGCATAATCGCCAAAATTCTCGCCGTGTTCTTCCTTTACTTTTGTCCATAAAAACCATAATACATTTTGGCAAAAACGATGAATTTTTAACCGTTTGTGAGCGATTTGAAATTCTGTCTTGTGATATTTATTTGTCTGATTGCAATAGGTTTCTAATAGAAAATCAGCAGCTTCTTTCGATAAATGAGCTTCCTCAATGATAGTAGCTATATCAAATAGCGGATCATTTAAGCCCGAATATTCCCAATCGATAAAAAATAGCCGATCATCTTGTAATAACATATTTTCAGGGACTAAATCATTGTGGCACGGACGTAAAATTATCTCTTTATTGATTTCTTCAAATTGCCAAAATACAGCTGAAAGTTTATCCATTCTCGAATCAGCTTGATAAAAAGCGGATTTGTTTTCTAGCAATGAAAAATATTGGCGAAACTCATCGAATACGCTAAATACATTACGGAAAACAAATTCACTATTGTGTAAATGATATAAATTATTCACAACTTGAGACAAACAACTTTGTTCGTTTAATTGTATCTGGCTTAAAGTATTACTATTTTCTAAATAACGAGTCAGTTTTACGCCACTTTTGGCATCTAATACGGGAGTTTCTACATTCAAACCAGCACGATATGCCTGTGCATTGTTGAATGCCTCATATTCACGATTAATAAGTGATAAATTAACGGCGTTAGGGATTCGTAATACAAACTTCATCCCTGAAATATTAAGTAGAACATTTTGATTGGTCATTCCCCCAATGGAGGAAAAAGGAATGGAATGCTGATGAAGAAAATGAAATACTTCCTCAGGCTTGTAGCAAGTTTTAACAAATCCTACAATTTGATTGATTGATTGATTGATTGATTGATT
>NZ_KV805861.1:0-1089 GCF_001811665.1 Haemophilus sp. HMSC066A11 | reverse complement strand
CCCACAAGTTGAAAACCATCAAAAATTACACCGCACTTTTCGGCTTCTTGTAATGCGCGATTCACTTCTGCGTTATTATTTTGCGGGAAAAGACTATCTTGCTCTGGGCAAATGACACGCATAGCAAAACCTTGTGCGCCATCTTCTTCCGCTAAATATAAAGGAATTTCACGTCCGATAATTTGCCCGTTATACCGCCATTGATCGATCACTGCATTGAGTAAACGACTTTGTGATTCAATATTATTTTCGAGTGCAGTCAGGCGAAAATAGGTTTCGATTAAATACATAAATTTTTTAATTGCTGTCCGATTTGGTTTAAGCCGTTTAAACGCATTTCACTTAAACGTTGTGAAATGCCGAGTTCGCTAAAAAATACAGTAATATCAAATGTATTCAATTCATCCGCTGTTTTACCATTGATTTGATTGAATAAAATCCAAAGTAAGCCATTCATAATTCTGGCTTCGCTAAATCCGCTGAATTGAAAAGTGCGGTCATGTTTAGGCATAATTTGAAACCACATTTGTGCTTCGCAGCCAGTAATAGGTTGCATTTGAGCGAGTTCATTATCGCTTGGGCGAGGTAAATTTTTGCCAGCTTGAATAATCAGGCGATAGCGATCTTCCCAATTTTTAGCTTGTTTTAATTGTTCTATCATTGTAATAAATCCAGTGCTTTATCTAAGGCGGTGAAGAATGCCTCTACATCTTCCTGCGTATTATAAGGCGCAAAAGAAAGACGCAATGTGGTGCGTTCGCCTAAGCGTGCTAAATAAGGCTGGGCACAATGTTCGCCCACTCGGAGCGCAATATTTTGTTCGCTCAAAAGTGTAGAAAGATCGGAACAGTCAATGCCGTCAAATATAAAGCAAACAACGGTGCTTGGTTGAGGGGAATCGAATAATCGGCAATTCTCGTAAGATTTTAACCGCACTTTGACGGATTCAGCCAAGGATATAGCGTGCTGTTCTGCTGCGGTAAAATCCCATTTTTGTAGCCAATTTAGTATGGCATTAAATCCAATAACCCCAGCAATATTGGGTGTGCCAGCTTCTAAACGATAAGGCAATTCGGCAAAAGTAATACG
>NZ_KV805860.1:0-758 GCF_001811665.1 Haemophilus sp. HMSC066A11 | reverse complement strand
CCAAAAACACTTGAGCGTTGTATAGTTAAGCCTCTCGGGCAATTAGTATCTGTTAGCTCAATGCATCACTACACTTACACACCAGACCTATCTACGTCGTAGTCTACAACAACCCTTACAATCTCTTAGATTGGGAGAACTCATCTCTTGGCAAGTTTCGTGCTTAGATGCTTTCAGCACTTATCTCTTCCGCACTTAGCTACCCGGCAATGCGTCTGGCGACACAACCGGAACACCAGTGGTGCGTCCACTCCGGTCCTCTCGTACTAGGAGCAGCCCCAACCAATTCTCCTACGCCCACGGCAGATAGGGACCGAACTGTCTCACGACGTTCTAAACCCAGCTCGCGTACCACTTTAAATGGCGAACAGCCATACCCTTGGGACCTACTTCAGCCCCAGGATGTGATGAGCCGACATCGAGGTGCCAAACACCGCCGTCGATATGAACTCTTGGGCGGTATCAGCCTGTTATCCCCGGAGTACCTTTTATCCGTTGAGCGATGGCCCTTCCATTCAGAACCACCGGATCACTATGACCTACTTTCGTACCTGCTCGACTTGTCTGTCTCGCAGTTAAGCTTGCTTATACCATTGCACTAACCTCACGATGTCCGACCGTGATTAGCAAACCTTCGTGCTCCTCCGTTACGCTTTGGGAGGAGACCGCCCCAGTCAAACTACCCACCAGACACTGTCCGAGACCACGTTTCGTCATCTTCGTTAGAACATCAAACGTTAAAGGGTGGTATTTCAAGG
>NZ_KV805859.1:0-1403 GCF_001811665.1 Haemophilus sp. HMSC066A11 | reverse complement strand
GTCTCCACAAAACCACCGGTTTTAGCGATATCACCACTACCTTGAGCGTTAATATTGCCGTCAATTAACGCAATATCGCCCCACACAATAGCGCGTCCGCCTTTTTCTTTGCCTGATACATTGATGGTTGAGCCTTTTTCTAAAGTGGTTTTCTTCGCTAATTGAATGCCATTTTTGCCTTCGCCACGCTCGTCACCGCCAAGGTAAGTTTCTCCCCCTTCTTTACCTGAAAGGTCGATAACTGCACCTGTTTTTAATGTGACTTTATCGCCTGTAATCATCAACTTACCACCTTTGGCTTGTTGATTTTGAGCGGAAATCACACCGCCAATCTCCGCTTCACCTTCTTTGGCGGAAAGAACAATATTGCCGCTTTTATCTTTGCTTACAGAATCAGCAGAAAGTTTACCTTGGTTTCGAATAGTGGCAGCACGGACATTAATGTTACCGCCTTTGGCAAAAATATCGCCCAGATTGACCGCTTCATTTTCAGGCGCGGCAATGCTGTAAGTAATGGTTGGGTTTATTATATCGCTGATGGTGATTTTTTGCCCTGCAAGTAAAGAAATGCTACCGCCATTTACGCTAATTACACCCTCATTTTTTACTTTGCCACCAATAAGGTTTACGCTACCGTCTTTACCAACGGTAATTAAGCCGTGATTCACGATTTCAGCGAGTGCTTTATCCTTGGTTTGCTCAAGGGTGAAATTACGTGCTTTGATGTTTTCGTTAGAAATATCTAGCGTAGAAGCAGTAAAGCCATTAGTGTTAATAATTGCGTCTTTACCTATTGTGATACCATTTGGGTTGATTAAAAAGACTTGTCCGTTAGAATCTAAAATCCCTTTTAATTGGGAGATTTGGTTAGATGTAACACGGTTGAATACGGCGGAGTTGTTGTTTTCTTGTAAAAACTGCACCATTTCATTTTGGTCGATGTTAAATTGTTTCCAATTAATGATAGCGTCAACACTGTTGCGGATAATGGTTTTATTACCATCTACTTGCATAGTGGCTGTGCCGTGTACTACATCCATTCCTTGTAAGCCGCTTGCTAAAACAGATTGTGGAATAGATGTTACACCTAAAGATAGTAACATAGCGGAAAGTGGCTTTAACGCTAAGTGACGCACTTTCATGCGAGCAGGTTTTTCGCTGCCTTTTTCTGTGGAATGGTCACAACCCCGTGCCAATTCAGACACAGCAACCAAAGCATTCAGGCGTTTGCTGAATTTGAGACGATATATCTTGTTCATATTTTCTCCTAAGGTTAGTTGAACAATTGAATTACTTTATCATTTGCGTTCATCTAGTCCTCTCTTTATTTCCCTCCCCTTTCTTTCTCTCTTCCCTCGGTTCATCATTTCATGTGAAAGATGAAAGATGAAAGATGAAAGATG
>NZ_KV805858.1:0-70261 GCF_001811665.1 Haemophilus sp. HMSC066A11 | reverse complement strand
ATCTAAGTTAAATAAAAACAGAAGAACCCCAGTTGAAAAGCTGGGGTTTTTGTTTTGGGGAATCTACTCATTATTTCATGAAAAGGATTAAAGTAGAAAATAGAGATTGTATTTCAATATCAAGTTTTTAGTTTTGTATTGCCTACAATATAGTTTTAATAAATATACCTATTTATATCATTTAGAGTTTTGATTTTTCATATTTTTCAAATAGACTTTATATATTCATTTCTAATCTCCTTCATTATGCTTAAAAATTTAGACGAAATAACTTCAAGTATTGTCGCTGATCATCAAAATAAAGATTTTACAGAACGTGGAATTTTCCCTTTATTTTCGGCTCCTAAAACAGCTCGAATTAATATTGTTGGTCAAGCTCCTGGGTTAAAAGCTGAGCAATCTCGTTTGTATTGGAATGATAAAAGTGGTGAGCGTTTACGTGAATGGTTGGGAGTAGATTACGATTATTTTTATAATTCAGGTATGTTTTCGGTTCTTCCTATGGATTTCTATTATCCTGGAAAAGGTAAATCGGGTGACTTACCACCTCGTCAAGGTTTTGCAGAAAGATGGCATCCAATGATTTTAGGGCATCTACCTAATATTCAGCTCACTATTCTTATTGGGCAATATGCACAGAAATATTATTTACCCGAAAATAAAGATAATGTAACTAACACTGTTAAAAATTATCGTCAATTCTTACCGCACTTTATACCTCTTGTGCATCCTTCCCCACGCAATCAGCTTTGGATAACAAAGAATCCTTGGTTTGGAGAGCAAATTATTCCTGAATTACAAATTTTAGTCAAACAGATAATTAATAAAGATTAAGTTTTTCATTTCTTACGCACACATAGTAATAACAATCTCTTTTACTTTATGGATATAATAAAGCCTATATGCACAGGTTTTTTTATAACGATAATAATGTTTTAGGAGATTTGATGAAAAATTTCAAATATTTTGCTCAGAGTTATGTGGATTGGGTTATTCGTCTTGGGCGTCTTCGTTTTTCTCTTTTAGGCGTGATGATTCTCGCGGTTTTAGCCCTTTGTACTCAGATTTTATTTAGTCTATTTATTGTTCATCAGATATCTTGGGTAGATATTTTTCGTTCGGTAACTTTTGGCTTACTCACTGCGCCTTTTGTTATTTATTTTTTCACTTTATTAGTAGAAAAACTTGAACATTCTCGTCTTGATCTTTCTAGCTCGGTTAATCGATTGGAAAATGAGATCGCCGAGCGAATTGCTGCTCAGAAAAAATTATCCCAAGCATTGGAAAAGTTAGAAAAAAATAGCCGAGATAAAAGTACCTTACTTGCCACAATAAGCCATGAATTTCGCACGCCATTGAATGGGATTGTCGGGCTTAGCCAGATTTTACTTGATGATGAATTGGATGATCTCCAGCGTAATTATTTAAAAACTATCAACATAAGTGCGGTCAGTTTAGGCTATATTTTTAGCGATATTATTGATTTGGAAAAAATTGATGCCAGCCGAATTGAATTAAATCGTCAGCCAACAGATTTCCCCGCCTTATTAAACGATATTTATAATTTTGCCAGTTTCCTTGCCAAACAAAAAAATCTTATTTTTTCTTTAGAGCTTGAACCTAATTTGCCTAATTGGTTGAATCTTGATCGTGTTCGCTTGAGCCAAATTTTGTGGAACTTAATTAGTAATGCGGTGAAGTTTACGGATCAGGGAAATATTATTCTTAAAATTATGAGAAATCAGGATTGTTACCATTTTATTGTGAAAGATACAGGAATGGGGATTTCACCTGAAGAACAAAAACATATTTTTGAAATGTATTATCAAGTGAAAGAAAGCCGTCAGCAAAGTGCGGGTAGCGGTATTGGGTTGGCTATTTCTAAAAATCTCGCTCAGTTAATGGAAGGAGATTTAACAGTTGAAAGTGAGCGAGGAAAAGGCGCGACTTTCCATCTTACTCTCCACGCTCAAGAAATTTCTGAAAAAGAATCAGTTAAGAAAAATATACTATTCTTGAATATTCTTTTAGTGGAAGATGTTGATCTCAATATTATGGTTGCGAAAACTATTTTAGAAAAACTTGGGCATCATGTTGATGTTGCGACAAATGGCAAGCAGGCGATTACTTTATTTGAGAAAAATGTTTACGACATTCTATTGCTCGATATTAAATTACCAGATATGAGTGGTTTTGAAATTGCCCAATATTTGCGAGAGAACTATGAAAACGGTATTTATGATTTTTTACCGCCAATGATTGCTTTTACCGCGAATGTTATGCAAAGCGAGCAAGAATATTTAGAAATGGGCATGGATGGCGTATTACGTAAACCCATTTCAATTAAGGATTTACACCATTGTCTACAGCAATTTTTTGCAGATGAAAGCGAATCTATTATAGAAATGAATGATGATAATGAGCTTTCAGAACAGTTTGATTTAGCACTGATAGAAACACTTGGAAAAAAACAAATTTTAGAAAATTTATCTTTATTCAAACAAACTATGCCAAATTATCTTGCTCAATTATCAAAAGATAATATGAAAGAAACAGAAGATACCGCCCATAAAATTAAAGGCGCAGCGGCATCGGTAGGGTTAAATCATTTACGTCAATTAGCGGATACTTTAGAAAGTGCGGCTAAAAATTCTGATGTTTTTAATTGTGGAGAATTGATTGATGAAATTGGGAATCTTTGGTTAGAAGATGTGGAGGATTTGCTTAAATTTTGTAAATTTTAATATCATAAGGTAGTTGTGTAAAGATTATTTAAATGTGATTTAAAGATAATAAATAGGCTTAAAATGGGAAAATCAAATTTTATTTTAATTAGTAAAATTTTTCAAATTTCTCCGTTATTTACCTTTATATTAAAGGGAATTGATTTTGCTTTTTAATATTAAAGCGAGTAGAATTAGGCTCTCAATTTTATTTACTTTTATGTGGAAATTTATATGTCAGTATTTAATACATTTGTTGAATTTGTCGCGAGAATTGTTGCACCAATGCAGCGTCAATTTATTAATTTTATCCGTATTGCTATTTTTATTGTAATGGCATGGATCGGTGGTTTGAAAGTTTGTCAATATGAGGCAGATGGAATTGCTCACTTTGTATCAAATAGCCCATTTTTTAGCTATATGTATGAGAAAGGGCCAAATTTAGTGCCGAATGATAAAGGAGAGTTAGTGATGGAATATACACTACACAAAAATCCTGAAGGAAAGATGGTTGCAAAAAACATCGAATGGCATAAAGAAAATGGCACCTATACGGCTTCTTACATTATTGGAGCAATTATTGTTACTGTTGGTATTCTTACTTTAGCTGGTATTTGGAATGCAACGGCAGGTTTAGCAGGGGGCCTACTGACATTTGGCATGTCAATAGTCACGCTGTCATTTTTAATCACAACGCCCGAGGCTTGGGTGCCTAATCTAGGTGGAGATTTACCAACGCCAGCCTATGGTTTCCCTTATTTATCTGGAGTTGGTCGTTTAGTGATTAAAGATATTATTATGATGGCAGGTGGCTTAACAGCTGCAGCAGAGTGTGCAAATCGAATTTTAGCACGTAAAAAATAAGTTTATCGATATAAAAACAGCTCCAAGTATAAATTGGCGCTGTTTTTATTATCACGACTAGTTAAATATTGATCATTACGTTTTGTATTATTAATTCATAATTCATAATTCATAATTCATAATGTCTTTATGCCTTAGTAAGATGTCTAATTGTTGATATATTAAATTTAAATCTTTCCTCCAACCCCTTTAAATTTCTCTACAAATGCAGCAATTTTTTGGAAAATTGTCTGCTTTTTAGTGAGATATTGTGGATTAAGTGGACTCATTTTTGGCAATACTTCATTAAGTGCCGTGCCGTTTTCACTGGCATATTCGCGTTTTAATGAAGTGCTGATATAGCGTTTTGCTGCATCGACATTCAAATTTTCTTCTTGAATTAAGGATTCTGCTTCTTTTCGCTGTTCTGCTTGAGCAAATAGGAAGAATGAGTCAATTAAAGTCACTTTATCGGGAATATCATCTAAATTTGTTTGGTTGATAAAATCGACAATCAAGCTCTCTTTCGCACGGTTACCCAAACTTGAACGAACTGTGCGGCGGATTTCATCAATTAACACCTCTTTGTCTTGGTTTTTCTTATGATGTTCGAAAATTAACGCAAGAATATAATCCAAATTGATTTCTTGAGATTTTAATAAATCTACTTCAAATACGACATCATCCCAATTTATCGGCGAATTATCCTTATCATTCTCCTCTTTTCTTTGGCGTAACCAATCGCGAATATCATTATAAGTTGAACGATAATCTTGCTCCGCTCTTACTGGTAAAGTGGGAACTTTCAGCATTTCTGCAATTTGTTCATCATTCACATAATGTACTTGCTTGAATTTCTCCATTGCAATCGGATCATTTAAATCGACCGCTTGTAAGGCTTGCAATGCGGCAAATTCATCGTAATTTTGCAAAATATTTTCGACACGTAGATATTCGCCAAATAATTTTACAAACTCTTTTTTATCTTGCTCTGTTTCGATTTCTGTTGGATCAGGAAAGCTTTCTTTTAATTCTTTCACGATTTCTGCATAGCCACGTTGATTGTCATCACCATTAAAATAGCTGTCGTAGCTTTTTTCTAGTACAACATTCTTCGTATTTTTATCGCCAAATAGCGTGATTGCATCAATGGTATTTTGTTCCAAATCGCGGAAAGTGACGATATTCCCAAAGGTTTTAGTTGTGTCATAAATGCGGTTGGTGCGAGAAAAAGCCTGCATTAATCCGTGATAACGTAAGTTTTTGTCCACGAAAAGAGTATTCAACGTAGGGGCATCAAAGCCTGTTAAGAACATTCCGACCACAATCAGTAAATCCACTTCCTGATTTTTCACACGTTTGGCAAGATCGCGATAGTAATTTTGGAATGATTGACTATCTACGCCATAATTCGTGCCAAAGTAGTGATTGTAATCATCAATGGCTTTTGTTAAAAATTCTTTTGCCGTACTGTTTAGAGCAGTGGGTTCAAAGGTCTCATCTGGAATATCGCCAATCGCATCTTGCTCTTCATTGGCGGCAAACGAAAAGATTGTTGCAATTTTTAACGGATGTTCCTGCTCTGCCTGTAAATTTTGTAAGGTTTCGTAATAACGTTTTGCTGCTTCCACACTGCTTACCGCAAACATTGCATTAAAGCCTTTACCTGTGGCATTCAAGCGGTGGGTTTTTTGTTTAAAATTGTTAAGCAAATATTGCGAGATTTCTTTAATACGCTCAGGGTGTAAAAAGGCTTGTTTCTGCTCAAGTGCGGTCAATTTTTCAGGATCTTTTTCTGTTTCTAAGGCTTTAAATTGTGGGCGGACATCGTTGTAATCGACCTTGAATTTCAGTACTTTGTCATCACGAATAGCATCGGTAATCACATAAGAATGCAATTCCGTACCGAACACACTTATTGTCGTTTCCGCACCTAATGCGTTTTCAGGGAAAATAGGTGTGCCAGTAAAACCAAATTGATAGAATTTTTTGAATTTACGTTTTAGATTTTTTTGTGCTTCGCCAAATTGGGAGCGATGTGCTTCATCGAAAATAAAGACCACCTGTTTTTGATAAATAGACAGGTTTTCTTCACTTTTCATTAAATTATTCAATTTTTGAATGGTGGTTACGATAATTTTGTTATCATCTTTTTCAATATTGCGTTTAAGCCCTGCGGTACTTTCCGATCCATTCACGCTATCAGGCGAAAAACGCTGATATTCTTTCATCGTTTGGTAGTCTAAGTCTTTACGATCGACCACAAAAAAGACTTTATCAATAAAATCAAGTTCAGTCGCAAGGCGAGATGCTTTAAAACTGGTGAGGGTTTTGCCTGAGCCTGTGGTATGCCAAATATAGCCACCACTTTCACGATTACTCCAATTTTTTGCTAAGTAAGAACTTTGAATTTTCCACAAAATACGTTCTGTTGCGGCAATTTGATACGGACGCATAATTAACAACGTATCACTCACATCAAACACGCAGTAATTTACCAACACATTGAGCAAAGTATTCTTTTGCAAGAAAGTCGCGGTAAAATCCTTTAAATCTTTAATCAGAGTATTTTTTGCCGTTGCCCAATTCATTGTGAAGTCATAGCTATTCTTATTGCGTTTGGTTGTATTGGCAAAATAGCGGGTATCCGTGCCATTAGAAATGACAAAAATCTGAATATATTTAAAGAGAGAATTTTCTTTATTGAAACTTTCTTTGCTGTAGCGATGAATTTGATTAAAGGCTTCACGAATGGCTACGCCGCGTTTTTTCAGTTCAATATGCACAAGCGGTAAACCATTCACCAAAATTGTCACATCATAACGATTATCATAGCTGCCAGTTTGCTCAAATTGATTGATGACTTGCAGAGAATTATTGGCAAGATTTTTCTTATCTAGCAAATAGATATTCTGAATGCGTCCGTTATCGAACACAAAATCATAAATATAATCATCGTGAATTTTGCGGGTTTTCTCAATCAGATTATCGCTCGGTTTATCCAAATATTCCTCTAAAAAACGTTGCCATTCTGCATCGGAGAAAACCACGTTATTTAAGCGTTGTAATTGCGCCCGTAAGTTTTTAATCAACGCATCATGACCATTGATTTCTTGTAAATACTCATAGCCTTGAGCCTGTAAATCACGAATAAACTCACGCTCAAGGCTCCCTTCCGTTTGATAACCAGCATTAGGTTCTTCCACAAATTTATTATATTGATCTAAAACGATAAAATTATTCGATTCAGCGATAGTTTTGTATTGGGTCATAAGTAGTTCCTTAATGTTTTTGCTTTTTCAGATCTTTTTGCCATTTTTCTAAAATTTCTAAATCTTCATTATCAGCTTGTATGCGTTTTTGTTGTTTTCTGACCTGATCAAATAAGGCATATTGTTCTTTGGTAAAGGTTTCCATTTGTTTTACGGTTCGGGTTCCATTACCGATAAGCAACGGAAAACCGTTAAATTCAATTAAATTATCGACATTATTACGCCAGAAATTTAATGTGAGATCTTGACGGTTTTTAACGCGTAATTCGGCACTTTCTAAAAAGATCATCACTAAACGATTCAAGGAATCTAATTCATCATGAGTTAAATAGTTTTTAGCGGTAATAATATCGCCTTTACGTACAACAGCACCTTTCCAAGAGGTAAGACCCATATTAGGTAATTTGGCATTTGCACGCATACAAATGAGTTCTGCGGCGGTTTGTTGTGTAATAGCATAGATCAACTTATTTTGTGTTTCTGCAAAAAACATTTGAGTGACTTTATCTGTTTTATCGTAGTCACTGGATAATTTAAATAACTCTCGTACTTTTTGATAAAACCGCAATTCACTGGCTCGAATTTCACGAATTTGTTCCAGTAATTCATCAAAATGATCAAATCGACCTTGAGGATTTTTCAACCGCTCTTTATCTAATAGAAAACCTTTATCTAAATAAGTACGTAATTGCGTATTCGCCCAACGACGAAACTGTACACCACGAGGGCTACGCACACGAAAGCCGATGGCGAGAATCATATCAAGAGAATAATGTTTTACTTGATATTGCTTGCCATCTTGGGCAGTTATCAAGTAATCCTTGATAACTGAATTTTCGTCTAATTCATTGTCTTCTAATATATTTTTTATATGCAAGGCTATATTTTGTACAGAGGTGTCAAAAAGTTCCGCAAGCTGATTTTGAGTCAGCCAAGCCTCATTTTCGACAACCAATAAAGCAACGTGAGATTTGCCGTCATCGGTGTTGTAGATGATTAAGTCGTTCATATTTACTCTGTTATATTATCAGTTTGTGGCTCTTTAATATTTTCTTCTATATAGAAACCATAATTATTAATTAGATGTTCAAGTAAATATTTAACAATCTTCTTTTCGGCATCTGTTGGTTCAGCGATTATCTCATTTGATAACGTAGAGTGACTAGTAAAATTGATTATACGAGTGTAATAGCTTTGTCTTGCATCATCATTGGGTAATAGATTTGACCATCCTGAATAACCAAGAAAGTTAGCAGTTTTTTCATATAAATTTCTCAGTAACATGAAATGATATTTTTGAATATCTTTAGATTCAACTTCTTCAAGTAGATTTCGTAGAAAAAGATGATAGGAGAAACTTTTGTTTGAACCACCTTGTTTCTCCTCAAGATCAAATCTTTCGTTTTCATTTTTATTTTCATCTTTTCTTAGAATATAACCACTTTTTGCCCCAAGCTCATTATATAAAACGTTATGGAATAAAGGGTTGTGTGTAGTGATAATAAATTTTATAGTATTGGGACTATCTTTGACTAATTCCGCTAAATCAACAGCTAATTGAATAAGATGATTTTCATCTAATGAACTTACAGGGTCATCAATAAAAATATATTTAAGTTCATCAAATTCATTAGTAGTGCGTTCACTAGGCTCTGATATATTTAATTCTGCAACAACCTGTTCAATTAACGTATGAAAAATACTCCAAATAAAATTACTTTCTTCACCCTTTGATAGTTTTATGTTCTCTTCAAATGTATCATTACCACGCGCAAAACTAAATGTAATTTGATTATTTTCAATATCGAATTTAGGCATAAGTTTTTCATCACAATAATGATGAAATTTTCCAATTATTTTATCTTCATCACCTTGATCTTTAATCAACCAACGAATAAAAGAATTTGGTTGAATCTTTAATTTTGGTTCGGTGTCATTAAGTAGATCATTATCCCAATAGAATAAATCTTCGGTAAATGCATTGAAATAAAGTACTTTTCTTCGTGTTAGCTCTTCTTCATTGCCATGATTTTCTTTAGGTACTATAAGATTCTTAAAGACTTTTGATAAACGGGTTTTTCCACTTCCATTAAAGGCGTAAATTAGATTAACCTTTTTATTAGAATCTCTTAACTGTTTTGCAATTTCGTCTAAACTTTTAGTCATATTATTCTCTGCCTGGGAAATTCAATAATAATTCTCTGTAATATTCATACCGCTTTTGGCTTTGTTCAATCGCTAAAGGTAATCCTTTGGTGATGGAATTAGTGAGGGTTTCAAATTTATCCAAAGTTTTTGCTATTTCTATTTGAATATTGAGCGTTGGTATTGGGATAGAGAGTGATTTTATTATATCTGAATTTAAATTACTTACAGAGCTACTATTTATTTTCCCATTCCAATAACTTTGCACAGTATTACTAGATAAATAGTAATATAGAAAATCAGAGTTTAGAATATTTCCAAAATTACTAATAGATGCCCATCCATCGTGAATTGCTCCACTTATTTTTAGAATATATGGTCTTCCATAACTCATAGAATTGGACATTACAAAATCACCACTTTTTAGAATTCTAGATTTTTCTGCGCCTTCTATAGTAATTTTTTGAGCGGTATTTTCTATGTATTTAGAATCTAATGAAGTATCTCCAATTTTAATCCAAGGAATACCGTTTGGATCATCTGTAATATATTGCGAAATAGGGCGAGGTGAGGCTCCTCTCTGAATTTTTGCTACATCTCCTAATGTTTTCCACTCAAACCCAACCTTCCCAAGTTCTTCTTCACTTAACAATTTCTCCCTATAGTATTCATACTGCTTCTGGCGTAGTATAAGCTCGCTGGTAAGCTCGCTGGTAAGCTCGCTGGTAAGCGCTGTCAATGCGTCCAAAATTTTTACGATTTCGATTTGGACGGAGAGTGGGGGGATGGGGATTTCAAATTTTTCGAGCATAGGCAATGTTATATAGGGAACAGAGCCTTTTTTAGAATTAATAGTAATATAATCACGCAATTTGAAATTTAAATAATGATATAAATACATAACTAAAGTATTATTATCAAACTCACCAATTACATAAGTTCTTTGGTAAGCATTAAATTTTCCTTTAAAATAATTTAAATGTCCTACTTGGCTACCATTTCCTGAAATTAATATGGCTTCCATATCAAAAGCATAATTATTTATTTTATAAGGTTTTTCATTGCAAGTGAAAAAAGGATAAATTCCATTTTCATCCATTGCATTTGCATTTAATTTTCCTGTCGAAATAAAATTACAAACTTTTTTTAGAGGCTTCCACTCAACTTCAGCTCCATCTAATAATTTTTCTAAAAAAGTGCGGTTGTTTTTCATTGTGTTTTTGTTGTTCCTCGTAGGGTGGGCTTTAGCCCACCGCCAGTTATCGTAAATTGGTGGGCTGAAGCCCACCCTACATTTTATCCCTCAATCTCTGCCACAATCTTGTCAATCTCGGCACGCAAGCGGTCAATATTGGCTACAGTTTTACGAATTTGAGCATTGAGTTCATCAATATTGATCACTTCGCGAGTATCTTTTTGTTCCACATACGAACTCACTGCAAGGTTGTATTCATTTTTGGCGATTTCTTCAATGGGAACTAATTTTGCCAAATGCGGTACATCCTCTTTGTCGGCAAACAGTTTGAGAATTTGCTCAATATGTTCCTCTTCCAAAAGGTTGTTATTGGTGGCGGATTTAAATAAACCGCTGGCGTCGATAAATTGGGTTTGAGTATTGGGTTTGTGCTTGGAAAGCACCAAAATATTCACGGCAATACTGGTGCCGTAGAATAGATTAGGTGCAAGGGCAATCACGGTTTCCACAAAATTATTATCCACCAAATATTGGCGAATTTTTTGTTCCGCACCGCCACGGTAAAATATGCCTGGGAAGGAGACAATCGCCGCACGACCTTTTGCTGAAAGATAGCTCAAAGCGTGCAAAATAAAGGCGAAATCCGCTTTGGATTTCGGTGCAAGCACACCTGCGGGGGCGAAGCGTTCATCGTTAATCAGTGTTGGATCATCAGAGCCAATCCATTTCACGGAGTAAGGTGGGTTGGAAACGATAGCATCGAAAGGTTTATCATCGCCAAATTGCGGATTCATTAAGGTGTTGCCAAGGGCGATATCAAACTTGTCGTAGTTGATGTTATGCAAAAACATATTCATACGGGCAAGGTTATATGTGGTATGGTTAATTTCCTGCCCGAAAAAGCCTTCTTCAATAATATGTTCATCAAATTGTTTTTTGGTTTGAAGCAAAAGTGAGCCAGAACCTGCTGCGGGATCATAAATTTTATTGACCGAGGTTTGCCCGTGCATTGCAATTTGAGCAATGAGTTTGGAAACACTTTGTGGGGTAAAAAATTCACCACCAGATTTGCCTGCATTGGCAGCATAGTTAGAAATAAGATATTCGTATGCATCGCCAAATAAATCAATGTGGTTATCTTCAAATTTGCCAAAATCAAGTTCAGCCACGCCTTTCAAAACAGCCGTTAAGCGGTCGTTTTTATCTTTTACGGTATTGCCTAAGCGATTGCTGGTGGTATCAAAATCGGCAAATAAGCCTTTAATATCTTGTTCAGACGGAAAGCCCGTCGCTGAGTTTTCAATATCAGTAAAAATCTGTTTTAAATCAGTATTCAAATTAGGATTGTTGCCAGCATTAGCCGCAACATTCTTAAATAATTGGCTTGGGTAAATAAAGTAGCCTTTCGTTTTAATGGCATCTGTTTTAATGTCTGGGGTAATGATTTCATCAGGTAATTGGGCATAATTTACGCTTTCATCGCCTGCTTCAATGTAATTGGCAAAATTTTCGCTAATAAAACGGTAAAAAAGTGTGCCAAGTACATATTGTTTGAAATCCCAGCCATCGACTGAGCCTCGCACATCATTAGCAATTTGCCAAATACGACGTTGAAGTTCGGCACGTTGTTGAATTGCAGCAGCCATAAAATCCTCAGAATATTTTGTGTAATGAGTTGGATTGATATGTGAAAAATTATACAGGAAATTAGTCTATTCTGCGTGAATTTCTATGAGTTTGTCTTGCGGATATTTGTAAAAATAATGTCTCGTTTGCAGGTTTTGTCTAGATAAAGTGCGGTTGAAATTTGCAATATTTTTATGTAGAGGAAAATATTTGAGAAAGGGCATGTCGTGCATGCCCTATAGTTTGACGTATTAGTTCATAATTCCTTTATGTCTTAACAATGCATCTAATTGCGGCTCTCTGCCACGGAAGCGTTTGAATAGCTCCATTGGTTCTTCTGAGCCACCACGCGTGAGAATTTCATCTAAGAATGATTTGCCTGTGATTGGGTTGAAAATACCTTCTTCTTCAAAGCGTGAATAAGCGTCCGCTGATAATACTTCAGCCCATAAATAGCTGTAATAACCTGCGGCATAACCTCCAGCAAAAATATGGCTGAAGCTGTGTGGCGCTCTTGCCCAATCTACACCTTTTATGACGGCAACTTGTGATTTCACTGATTTAAGTGTATCCAAAATTTGATTGGTTTTTTCCGCATCAAAGGTGTGATGTAAACGGAAATCAAAAATACCAAATTCAAGCTGACGTAAGATAAACATCGCAGCTTGGAAATTTTTTGCTTTTAATAATTGCGTAAGTTTTTCTTTTGGCAATGGCTCGCCTGTTTCGTAATGTCCTGAAATAAACGCCAAAGCCTCTTCTTCCCAGCACCAGTTTTCCATAAATTGACTTGGTAATTCCACAGCATCCCAAGGCACGCCGTTAATACCCGCCAC
This sequence comes from Haemophilus sp. HMSC066A11, assembly GCF_001811665.1. Classification (NCBI taxonomy): domain Bacteria; kingdom Pseudomonadati; phylum Pseudomonadota; class Gammaproteobacteria; order Pasteurellales; family Pasteurellaceae; genus Haemophilus; species Haemophilus sp. HMSC066A11. The sequence continues at coordinate 57,621 of NZ_KV805858.1, read as the reverse complement.
ATCGGATACATCAATTTTCGTGAGCATATGATGGATACCGTGACCAAATTCATGGAATAGCGTAGTGACTTCATTGTGCGTAAATAACGCTGGCTTATTTCCTATCGGTGCATTGAAGTTGCAAGTTAAATAAGCCACAGGCGTTTCAATGCTGTCATCCAGTTTACGCTTGCGTCCGATACAATCATCCATCCAAGCACCGCCACGTTTGTGTTCGCGTGCGTATAAATCAAGATAGAAACTGCCACGGAGTTGATCATTTTCATCGATTAAATCAAAGAAACGCACATCTTTATGCCAAGTATCCACGCCTTTGCGTTCAACTGCACGAATATTGAAAATGCGTTTAATTAATTTAAACAATCCTGAAATCACGCGATTTTCTAGAAAATATGGGCGAAGTTCTTCATCATTAATGGCGTATAAATGTTGTTTTTGTTTTTCGCTGTAAAAACCAATATCCCAAGGTGCAAGTTCCGTGACACCAAATTCTTTTTCGCAGTAATTTTTCAATTCTTGCAGTTCTTTTTCGCCTTGTGGTTTGGCACGTTCGGCAAGATGATCTAAGAAATCAAGCACTTGTTGTGGGTTTTCTGCCATTTTTGTGGCAAGTGAGAGTTCGGTGTAAGTATTAAAACCGAGTAATTTCGCCAATTCCACGCGTAATGTAAGAATTTCTTCCATAACTTTACTGTTGTCCCATTTGCCCGCATTAGGGCCTTGTTCAGAGGCGCGTGTTGCATAAGCACGGTACATTTCTTCACGCAATGCACGATTTTCGCAGTAAGTCATCACAGGCAAATAACTTGGGATTTCTAACGTAAAACGATAACCTTTTAATCCTTTACTTTCGGCAGATTGTTGTGCTGCTTGCAGTGCGGATTCGGGTAAGCCAGCAAGTTCAGCTTCGTTTTCAATGAGTTTTTCCCAACCCATTGTGGCATCTAATACATTATTGCTGAATTGTGAATTTAATTCCGATAAGCGTGCCACAATTTCGCCATAACGTTGTTGTTTCTCTTCGGAAAGCCCGATACCTGAAAGTTCAAAATCACGCAGTGAATTTTCAATGGCTTTCTTTTGTGCAATCGAATAATCGGCAAATTCAGCACTATTTTTTAACGCTAAATAAGCATTATAAAGCCCTTTATGCTGACCAATCCAAGTGCTGTATTCAGAAAGTAACGGTAAGCACGTTTGATAGGCTTCACGTAATTCAGTGCTATTTTTTACTGAATTGAGATGAGAAACGGGCGACCAAGCACGATTTAACCGATCATTAGTTTCCGTTAAAGGCAAAATGAAATTTTCCCAAGTAAAGTGCGGTTGTTTTAACACTTGTTCTATCGTATTGCGACAATCTTGAATTAATTTTTCAACAGCTGGTTGAATGTGTTCTGGCTTGATTTGTGAAAATGGCGGTAAGCCTTGAATGTTAAGTAATGGATTTGACATAGACATAAATGTTCCTTTTTTGAAAACTGTTTTTTTTTATGTGACGGCGAATTTTATAATATCAAGGTTGAAAAATCTAAAAAATCAGTAATAATAGTTTGCATTTTCTTTTTTTATTAGGAACATTATGAAAATTATTTACATTATTTTAGGTTTTCTTTCACTTGCAATTGGCATCATTGGGATTTTCCTTCCTCTTTTGCCTACCACGCCTTTTTTATTACTTACTTTATTTTTCTTCACAAAAGGTTCAAAACGCTTAGAACAATGGTTTTTAGGCACAAGTATTTATCAAAAACATCTCAAGTCCTTTAATGAAAATCGATCATTAAAGAAAAATACTAAAATTTGCATTTTGAGTTTTGCGACCACAATGTTGCTTATTGGTTTTTATTTCACGCCAAGCGTAATCGGGCGTAGCGTTATTGCGGCGTTGATTTGTATTAAGTTTTGGTTCTTTTTATTTTGGGTTAAAACTGAAAATGAATAATTTTCTCGCTTTGTGCCAGCGAAGTGCGGTTATTTTTTCCATCATTTTTACGATGATGGCTTGTGATAAATTGGATAGTCCCAAGCCTATTTCGCCACAAGTTGAAACGCCAAAAAATCCTCAATTAGAGTCCAACCGTGTTGAATTAAAACGTGGTGTTTATGGCGATTTGACTTTGCAACCTTGGCAAGCACAAAGCGAAGAACAAACTCAATTATTACGAGATCTTTTTGAAGGATTAACAGCTTATGATGCGCAGGGCAATCTTGTTCCAGCTGTAGCAGAAAGTTGGCAAACCGAAGACAATAAAACTTGGATTTTCACTTTGCGTGAAAATGCTAAATGGTCAAATGGCGAGCCTATCACTGCATCAGATTTTGTACAATCTTGGCAAACACTTTCTCAATCTGAAAGCCCAATTAAAAATTATTTGGCTTTTATGAATGTGAAGAATGCGAAGGCAGTATTGGAAAAAGCGTTATCTGTTGAATCCCTAGGATTGTTTGCTGAAAATGACCGCACTTTACGCATTGAATTAGATAAAGCATCGCCATATTTACCTTCTATGCTGGCACATGTCAGTCTTTTGCCTCACTATGCTAAATCGACTGAAATATTTATCAGCAATGGTGCATATCAGTTACAAAGTCAGGCTGAAAATCAGCATATTTTAACTACCAATCCTTATTATTGGGCGAAAGAAAAAGTGATATTTCAGCAAGTGAAGTATCAAAAAATTTCAGTTGATGCAGATTTGTCTGATTTTGATGTTGTAATGAATCCGAAAAAAGTCGATCAGAATATCCAAGATTATCCGCAACTTTGTACTTACTTCTATGAGTTTAATCTTTCCGATCCTGTGTTACAAAAAAGTGCGGTAAGAAAAGCGATTGTTTCGATGATTTCTACCAATAATTTGGTTGCAGATATTGCTCATCTTTATCCTAACAATACTTTTTTGCCAAAATCTATGCTAGGTGAGCAAGAATCTGTTTGGGAGCCAGTTTTTGCAGAACAGCTCTTTTCCCAAAATCAAATTAGTGAAACTCGTCCATTGAAATTACGCATTCGTTATGATGATTCATCTCTGAATGAAACCATTGCAATGCGATTAAATCATCAATTATCACAATCTGATTTATTACGAGTTGAAAATCAAGGGATGAACTGGCAAGAATTGCAAACCGCCCGCACAAAAGGCGATTTTCAATTAATTCGTTCTGGCTGGTGTGCTGATTTTAATGATCCTGCAGCATTTCTAAATTTATTCTATTCAAAAAGCCCAGATAACAAAAATGGCTATAAAAATGCGGAATTTGATCGTCTATTTGAAAGTGCAATGACGACGACATCCGAAAAAGTGCGGTTAGAAAATTACGCAAAATTAAAAGGGATAGTTCAACAAGAGCATTTAGTGTTACCCATTTTTCAATATAGTACGCCTGTTTATCTTGCACCGAGTATAATGGGCGCGCAAGTAAATTCTGTCGGTGTCATTTACAGTAAAGATTTGTGGAGAAAGGTTCAAAGTCAATAATTGCCCTTGCAATCAAGGAAAGAATTCTTTAAGATTGGAGGCATTGGGGACAACTCCTACATCGTCCCCTTGCGATTATCTTAGATAACTGTGCCTGAACAGCTAACTAAACAACAGATAATCAAGAAAATGAAAAAGGCAATTTTTTTCATTTTACTTACTCCTGATAAGCCCCGATCTTTGGAATACGAGACGGGGTTTCTCGTTTTTAGCAATATGCTAAAAAATCCTTTTATTATTCCGTAACTGAGAGTTTAAATAAAAAAGCCATACTGTTCAATATAACAGTATGGCTTTTTTAACATGTGTTGTTTTATTAAATAATCTCTTCTTGGCAATGTGGACAGGTCATTAAATGTTGTTCATCATTGTTATGCACAATGTAATGTCCCATTTTTTTCGCTTTTGTATCAAGATATTTTGTGTTGTAGCGGTTTTCGCCTACATTAAGCGGTACTCGTTCAACCACGTTGATACCTGCTTTTTTCATGGTTTCTACTTTTTCTGGGTTGTTGGTCATCAAGCGAACTTTTTTTACACCAAGTAGCTCGAACATATCGGCACAGACTTCAAAGTTGCGTTCATCCGCTTTGAAACCTAAAGCAAGATTAGCTTCAATGGTATCCATTCCTTTATCTTGTAAAGAATAAGCACGGATTTTATTAATCAAACCAATTCCGCGGCCTTCTTCACGATGATAAATTAAGACTCCGCGACCTTCTTCTTGAATTTGTTTTAATGCTGTCGCCAGTTGGAACCCACAATCGCATTTTAAGCTGTGAAGCGCATCGCCAGTTAAACATTCAGAATGGATACGTGCTAATACAGGTTCATCAGCATTAGAAATATCGCCCATCACTAAGGCTACATGTTCTTTTTTTGTATCTGGGAATTCAAATCCCACCATTTTGAAAATACCGTATTCAGTGGGTAAATTGGCTTGCGCAACTAGCTGAATTTTTGCCATAAAGTGATCCTTATTCGTAGTCATTTCTGTTAGAATGCGCGCGTTATTTTTGTTATCAAGGGGCGAGCATGTTCAAAAGGCTGTCATTATATACGTTATTACTTTGTCTTGTACCATTTTTTATTTGGGGTATTTCCTATCAGTGGCATGGTAATAGCCAATTAACTGAAGCTGATTATTGGCTTTATTTGCTCACTGAAACGGGTAGCGTACCTTATGCCTTAATCACCTGTGTGTTGTTTACGCTTTTGTTCGCATTTTTATTTAAAAATCCAAAACAATGGCTATTAGGCGTAATTGTGATGGGGATTTCAGTTATTGCAACTCAAGCCGCAAAAACAGGGGCAAAAGCATTATTTGAAGAACCTCGTCCGTTCACCGTTTATCTAGCTGAGCAAACTCATTCAACGCCTGAAAACTTTTATAAAAATGACCGCACTTTGCGTGCTGAAATAGCTAAGAATTTTTATTCGATGGATGCCATTACACCAGCTTGGTTAGTTCATCATTATGAAAATGAAACGGGGTATTCGTTCCCTTCTGGACATACGATTTTTGCAGCAACTTGGCTAATGCTTGCTGTTGGCTTTACCCAATTATTGGGTAACCGTTCTTTTAAAGCAAAATTGCTGGTGGCGGGTATTGCGGTGTGGGGCTTATTGATGTTGATTAGCCGTGTGCGATTAGGCATGCATTACCCAATAGATTTATTGGTGGCGACATTGCTGGCATGGTTGATTAATAGCATTATTTTTGCCTTTTTAAAGAAAAAGGCGATCTTCGTCATGAAATAGTATTAGGTGCTGACTTGTCTATACAAAATTGTGTGTTTCAAACCACCGTTCTATATTTTGAATAATAAATTGGGGAAGTAATATTTCTTGTTCTAAGAAAGTTTTATCCATGATGAAATAATTCATGTTTTTTAGATTTATTTCTGAAGGTTTTCTTTGTTGCCCTGATAGGTAATAATAGGTTGTCCACAATACTGGTAAAGAACTATTATTCCAAATATCTTCATATCTTTGAATTGAAGTATCAAACCAAAATCTAAACCAGCAGTGACGTTTATTTTTATATGTTCCTTTTTGGTTAGGGCAGTCTGCTAGTGTTAATAGAATATAAGGAATTTGATACTCTTCAAGTTTATCGTATTCCCAAATTTTTTGTTGATTAGCTAATATAATAAATTCAATAGGTTATAAGTTTTTTGCCAAAAAACTAATTTGACGATAATATTTTTGCCAATTTTTTCTGAATGAATTTTTTAATTCAGTCCATGCGTTTTATTTGGTGATAATGGAAAATATGATTGGTATAAATTGCTTTAGTTTAATTTTATGGGGCAGAATTCGCTTTTTGGGTAATTAGAAAAATTGCTATTAGAGGATGGTACTGTATTAACATTTTTCTCAAATAAAACTTGAGCACAAATAGGGCAGTGGCATTTGGGTCTAGTATCTTTTAAACCTAACGGTTTATTACCAAATTCAATAATGTACTCCTTGACAGTGATTAAAATTTCTTTGCTTGGATGGTTTTGCGTTTTCCATTTTATCCTATTTGTTATACACTAAAGAATAAAGCATAACAGGCTTAAATTTTGATGAATTATCCACAGTACAAATAAGGCGTTATTAAAATAATTTACATTCTACTATAGGATAATAATTATTCTGATGATTGGATGAGTTTTCTAGATAATCATTCTGATAAAACAAAAGGATTACAGGTAAAATTACAGACTTGTGAGTATTTTGGGTTAGTATCAAAAAAGTATATAGGTACTGTAAGAGATAAATGGTAATACACAATATATTATTTTATTGTGGTTTTAAAATTACGATTTTGGTACTTTTAGTATAAAGTAAGGGCTATTTTTATTATTTACGAGCACCAAATATCGCAATCAATTCTTTCACTTTTACGCGTTTTTCTGGGTTTTGGCTAATAGAACGTTGGACTTTTACCCGTTTAAATTTAGCACCGTTATAAATTTCACGCGTAAATTTAGTATCGTGATTCGAGATCAATATCGAAATTTGTTTTTCTTTTTGTATAGATTTCGCTAAATCTGCCAAAGCACGTTGCTGCGCCAGTCCAAACTCATTGCCCGCATAACCAGTAAAATTAGTCTCTTGTTGTAGCGGAGCATAAGGTGGATCACAATAAATCACCGAATCCTTATCGGCAAATTCAAAAGTTTTTTGAAAATCACAGCATAAAAACACCGCACTTTGCGCTTTATGCGCAAAATAACGTAATTCATCCTCTGGAAAATAATGAGTTTTGTAAGCACCAAAAGGTACATTAAATTCATTCTTGCTGTTATAACGGCATAATCCATTAAAACCAAAACGATTCAAATACAAAAAAATAATCGAACGTTCGAAAGGATCTGTTGATGCATTGAATTGGCGACGTTTAGCATAGTAATAATCGGGTGTATTGGCATCATCAGCGAAGAAAATCGGCTTACAATCTTCAATATAACCATCTACATTTTCTTTCACAATATTGAATAGATTGATTAAATCAGGATTGATATCTGCCAAAATATAGCGTTCAAAATTAGAATTAAGAAATACTGCTCCAGCGCCCACAAATGGCTCAATTAAGCAGTTTTTTTTGTTTGGAAAGGCTTTATTTATCTCGTCCGTTAAACGAAATTTTCCCCCCGCCCATTTTAAAAATGGACGGTGTTTTAACTTAGGTTTTAAAGATTGTTTTTTCGGACGTAACATCTTAATCCGTTTGAGTACAACGACGAATTGCGTTTAACACGAGGGTATGTTCGGTATCATTCGCCACATAAGCTTGACCTAGAGATTTGAGTAATACCAGACGCAATTTACCCGATAGAACTTTTTTATCACGCATCATATGCGGTAAATAGTCCTCCGGCTGCATCGTATCTGGAGATACGGTGGGCAAATTGGCACGAGCAAGTAATTTTTCAAGGCGAGACACATCTGCAATAGAAATATCTCCAAGTTCTTCCGAAAGCGCCGCTGCCATCATCATTCCCGTAGAAACAGCTTCACCATGAAGCCAGTTTCCATAACCTAAGTGAGTTTCAATGGCATGTCCAAAAGTATGTCCAAGATTAAGCAATGCACGATCGCCTTTTTCTGTTTCATCTCTCGCGACAACATCTGCTTTAATTTGGCAACAACGAGAAATACAATGTTGAAGCGCCTCAGGATGCAAAGCGACAAGTTCATCAATATGTTGCTCTAGCCATTCAAAAAATTCGTAATCTAAAATGGCACCATATTTGATAACTTCGGCAAGCCCCGCGTTTACTTCACGTTTAGGAAGTGTATTAAGCGTGAGCGTATCAATAATAACCATTGATGGCTGATAGAACGCGCCAATCATATTTTTGCCTAATTCATGATTAACCGCCGTTTTACCGCCCACTGAAGAATCCACTTGTGAAAGCAATGTTGTTGGAATTTGAATTAAACGCACGCCGCGCTGATAACTTGCCGCAGCAAAGCCAGCAACATCGCCAATTACGCCACCGCCCAATGCAATAATCGTGGTATCTCGCCCATGATTACCTTGCAAAAGTGCGGTGAAAATTAAGTTTAAAGATTCAAGTGTTTTGTATTTTTCGCCATCTGGCAATAAAACATGATCGACTACGCAACCACGTTTTTCCAACGCATAGATGACTGTATCAAGATAAAACTGTGCAACCGTGGGATTCGTTACAATCATCACGCGATCCCCAGGTTTAATCGGGTAACTACGTTCATCTTGTAACAATTCGCTACCAATTAAAATAGGATAGCGACGCTCTTGCAATTCCACATTGACGCACAACATAATTTATCCTTAGGTGTGTTTAAAGCGAACCATTTAGTCCAGTCATATTATCAATTAAATCAACAATTTGATTTACCATTACTTTGGCATTTTGTTCATCGGTTGGCAACGTGATGTCCGCAATTTCTTCATAAAACGGGTTGCGAGTCTTTGCTAAATCTTCCAATACTTGACGAGGATTCTCTGCATCTTGGAGCAATGGACGTTTTTTATCACGTTGAGTGCGTTGGAATTGTTTTTCCACCGTTGTTTCTAAATAAATCACAATACCACGTGCTGATAAATAATTACGGTTTTCCTTAGAAAGCACTGCTCCCCCACCAGTTGAAAGTACAATACCTTGCATTTGTGTGAGTTCGTTAATAATGCGTTCTTCACGTTTTCGGAAGCCGTCTTCGCCTTCCAAATCAAAAATCCAGCTAATATCCGCGCCCGTACGTTCTTCAATCACTGCATCGGAATCAATAAAATCCATATTAAGCTGTTGTGCTAATTGACGACCGATAGTACTTTTACCTGCACCCATTGGTCCTACTAAAAAAATATTACGTTTTTCCGCCATTGTTCTTTATCTAATTAAATTAAAAGTGAAATAAAATTCGATCATTTCTAATGAAAATAAACTGCGTAAAAATGCAGAAGATAGAAAGATCTCCCAAAAAATGGGGTAGATTATCGCAATAAATCACCCTATTTTTCAACCTCTATAGGGAATTTATTTTCCACGAGAAAGCATCTAAATATGGAATAGTTAAAATTCTTAATCATCTATGAAGTCTTCAAACCTAGGACTAATAACAAAAATAGCGCGTTAAATACGCGCTATTTTTAGCCTATTTTTCAATTTTATTTTTTAGGTAATGCATCAGTTGAAGCATTAAATTTCACATTTGATGAAGTGTAAGCCTCAAAGTGCGGATGTTTTTTCATAAATTTTATGAAACTTTCTGCATCAGGTAAGTAGGTATCAACGCCTTCATATTTTGGATCGTTAAATAATTTACCAAAGGTTTTATAACCGTCTTTACCGCCTGCAACATAAGCATTTGTTCCGACAAGATAACGTTTGTTATCATCAATCGGTTCCCATTGTTGGGTTTGTTTATTCAAGACTTCAACACTCACTAAACGCTTACCTTCCGCATTTGGTGTTTCATTCGCTTCATAACGAATACCTGCACCATAAGGGAATGCGCCTGTAGAGCCATCAACCAAAGCAAATTGCATTGCATCTTCAAGCACTTGTTTCACTAATGAACCTTCCATTTTATAGGTATATAACGTATTCCCGAAAGGTAAGAAAGTATAAGCATCGTTAAAGGTTACATTACCCGGTAAAATATCTGCGCGTACACCGCCAGCATTTTGAATAGTTAAATCCACTGTTTTGAGTTCGTTATACATTGTTTCTGCAATAAAACGCGTTGCAATAGAACCTTCTGGATTTGAGCCTGCTTTATTTGGGATACGGTTTGCTGAACCACCCGGCATTGCAGAACCTGTGATGACACCAACAATTTCTTGTGCTAAACGATCTTTTTCACTTTTATATTTTGAAATAAGCATGTCTGTTTTTGCATCATGATCATCAAGTGAAATACTCTTCATTGATTTTAAAGTATCAAGTGCTTTTTTACGTTCATCGCCAGTTAATTCCGTCCATTTACCTTCCGCATTTTTCACTTGAAGTTTATGAGAACTCATTAACACATGAGGAATTTTACGAGTAATAGACGCTATACCTTCAGGACTGAATTTAACACCCAAATCCCCCACCACGGCAGAATAAGCCCAGCCTTCCATTACAAATACAGGGTCTCCATTTGGATTTTTAAATTCAAGTGGATATTCATAGATTACTGGAAGTTTTAAACTACGTAATTCATCATTTCCGTATAAATAATGTGAATCGCCAGTAACGATCACATCAATATCATTTACTTTTTGAGCAATTTCGATATTTTTTTCACTACCTGCGTGTGAAAGTAGGATAATTTTATTAATTCCTTGCTGTTTTAGCGCATTTGCCATAATTTGTGCAGTAGCAATTTCATCGTAGAACTTCACATCCTTACCCGGAGAAGAGGAATTCACTGTTTTATTCACAGTATCTAAACCGATAATGGCAATTTTTTCTCCATCCACAGTGAAAATATCGTAAGGTTTCCATTTGTTATACAAAATTGAATTTTTATCAGGAATCACATTAGCTGAAAGCACTGGGATTTTTAATGGTTCAAGCAGTTTTAATAACCCTTCATTACCCGCGTCAAATTCATGATTACCTAAAGTAAAATAATGGAAATTACCTGCATTCATCACAGCTGCATCTGCAGAACCACCAAACAGCGTGAAGTAAAGTGTACCAGTAATGGCATCGCCTGCATGCAGTACTAATGGATTTTTGTATTTTTTACGCAATTTGTTAAGTTTTGCATTGACAGCAGAAAAACCACCAATATCCACTTTGGTTTGCTGACCATTTAAATTAATCCGTGTTTCGTGCGGTTCTAAATAAGAATGGTGATCATTGATATGCAAAATACTTAATTCCACAGCTTTGTGAGCTTGTGGTGCCTCTTTGGCAAGAGCTACACTAGTGAAAAGCATCGCAAATGCACTGAGTGCAAAGGAGGCTGATTTTTTGGATAAAAGCATAAAAACTCCTATTGGTAAGGGATTAATTTAAACCTTCTAGCATTGCTTGAAAGGTTTTGTAACGAATTGCATCATTATTGTGCTGTAAATTTTCTCGAGGTTGATCTAGATACGAAAAATCATCAACTTCCACACCTTTAAATTGGAGATTGAACATCATATTTGCTAAAGCAAGGCGAGGCTTAATTTCAGAAGAAGGAGTAATCAAACTTACACGATTTTCAGTAATCGGAAAAATAGTTTGATTAGGAAAATCTTGACGCATTTGTTCAATCATTTTTTGAAATATATCTTTGGCATTCAAAGACAATAATATAATTTGATCTGCTTTCGCTCCCCGCTCCATTAAAGTCTGAACAAATTGCTCTGAATTATCTGTTTGACGAATATAAATTTTTGCCTGATCATTTGCTAAAAAAGACACCAGTAAGTTTTTCTTCATTTCCTGAATTAAATTAGCATCAACAGTATTTATTGGCTCAAAGTATAAGTAATCAAGAAATTTAGGCGTGAGATTTTTATCTGTTTTAAAAATGCGAGTGAGGATTTTTTCGCTTATTTGGATCTGATTATCAAGAAATTGGGGAGGTAAAGAAAAAAGTGCGGTAAGTTTTTTTTGTAAATTTGTAATTTGTTGTTTATCTTGTTTAGCTAAAGCCATTGAAAATTGTTGCTTCAAAGCCTCAGCTGATTCAGTGGATATTGATTGATGAGAAGACGGATTAGCTATTACACCTTGTTGAACACCAATAAATGATGCTAATCCAATTAACACAGAATGAAAACTAATTTTCATATATAAACCTCATTTAACTGATATTTTATCAAGCTAAAATACCGCTATACGCGTAAATTTGACCTAAAACAGCTGGATGCCTCGTATTATATCGTAAAACAAAATAAATTGTGAATGATAATTAAAAGGAATACAACCTACTTTATGCATACAAAACTTGCAATTTTGCTTGAAAAGTATAAAATTCGCAGGCTTTTTGTCTATATATACAGAGAAAAAAGTAAGCTATATTCTCAAATCACTTTCGAATTTGAGAATATTCTTTTAGTAATTAAACATTTAGAGGAAGGTTATGGTAACCATTCGTTTATCTCGTGGCGGAGCTAAAAAACGCCCATTTTATCAAATCGTAGTCGCTGACAGTCGTTCACCTCGTGACGGTCGCTTCATTGAACGTGTAGGTTTCTTCAATCCAATTGCACAAGGTAATGCAGAACGTCTTCGCATTAATCTTGAGCGTGTAAATCACTGGGTTGCTCAAGGTGCTTCACTTTCTGATCGTGTTGCGAGCTTGGTAAAAGAAGCACAAAAAGCAGCATAATTTTGCTTTTTGATTTAGTTCTCAAACTAAGATAGGTGAAAAATATGGAACAACAACATATTGAAGTTGTGGGCAAATTAGGCTCAACCTACGGTATTCGTGGGTGGTTGCGTATTTATTCATCAACAGAACAAGCTGAAAGCATTTTTGATTATCAACCTTGGTTTTTAAAAATCAAAGGCGAATGGCAATCAATTGAATTAGAAAACTGGCGTTATCATAATCACGAAATCATCGTTAAATTAAAAGGCGTTGATGACCGTGAAGCTGCACAAATTTTAGCGAATGTTGAAATTGGTGTAGATTTATCTGTTTTCCCAGAACTAGAAGAGGGCGATTATTACTGGCACGATTTAATCGGTTGTACAGTCGTAAACTTAGAAGGTTATACAATGGGAACAGTAACAGAAATGATGGAAACGGGTTCTAATGATGTATTAGTGGTTAAAGCCAATACCAAAGATGCTTTTGGAAAACAAGAGCGGTTAATTCCGTTTTTGTATGAACAAGTAGTTAAAAGAGTCGATCTCACCACGAAAACTATTGAAGTGGATTGGGACGCTGGTTTCTAATCTCAAGTATGCACAAACGTAATGTAGTAGGCTTTTTATGTGGATAGGGGTAATTTCATTATTCCCCGAAATGTTTAAAGCAATTACGGAATTTGGGGTTACAGGTAGAGCCGTAAAACATAATCTTCTGAAAGTTGAATGTTGGAATCCAAGAGATTTTACATTCGACAAGCATAAAACCGTGGACGATCGCCCTTATGGTGGTGGCCCAGGAATGCTAATGATGGTGCAACCTTTACGGGATGCGATTCATACTGCAAAAGCTGCGGCAGGAGAAGGCGCAAAGGTGATTTACCTTTCGCCACAAGGACGTAAACTCGATCAAGGCGGCGTAACCGAGCTTGCTCAAAATCAGAAATTGATTTTAGTATGTGGACGTTACGAAGGGATTGATGAACGGTTGATTCAAACTGAAATTGATGAAGAATGGTCAATCGGCGATTACGTTCTGACCGGTGGGGAATTGCCGGCAATGACATTAATTGATGCTGTTGCACGTTTTATTCCCGGTGTATTAGGCAAACAAGCCTCGGCAGAAGAAGATTCTTTTGCAGATGGTTTATTAGATTGCCCGCATTACACTAGACCAGAAGTGTTAGAAGGATTAACTGTACCACCCGTGCTGATGTCGGGACATCACGAAGAAATTCGGAAATGGCGATTAAAACAATCGCTACAGAGAACGTGGCTCCGACGCCCTGAGCTCTTAGAAGGCCTAGCTCTGACTGACGAACAACGTAAGCTGTTAAAAGAGGCGCAAGCCGAGCATAACAGTTAGTTTCAGTTACATCTAGGATCAATAAAGGATCAAACAATGTCTAACATTATCAAACAACTTGAACAAGAACAATTAAAACAAAACGTACCTAGCTTCCGCCCAGGTGATACTTTAGAAGTTAAAGTATGGGTGGTTGAAGGTAGCAAACGTCGTTTGCAAGCATTCGAAGGCGTGGTTATTGCAATTCGTAACCGTGGCTTGCACTCAGCATTTACTTTACGTAAAGTATCTAACGGCGTAGGTGTTGAGCGTGTATTCCAAACTCACTCTCCAGCTGTAGATTCTATCGCAGTTAAACGTAAAGGTGCGGTACGTAAAGCTAAACTTTACTACTTACGTGAACGTTCAGGTAAATCAGCTCGTATTAAAGAGCGTTTAGGCGCATAATTCCATTATATTTAATGATAATCTAAAAAACCTTGGGATATTCCAAGGTTTTTTGCTATGTGGATCATGGTAATTTAATTAATCATTAGGATGATCGATTAAAATTCCTTATTTTACTTCAACAACGATATCGGATTCTGATTTAGGTTTCAATTTACCCACTTCATATAAATCAATGCCCGCATCTTTGGCTATGTCAATTACTGTTTGAACGCAATTAGGCTCAACAGCCACTAATAAACCACCTGATGTTTGAGGATCACACAAAATCGCTTTTTGTTCTTCCGTTAATACGCCAATTTTATGTCCATAACTTTCAAAATTACGCCCTGTTCCACCGGGTACGCAACCTTGAGTAATATAATCTTTTACACCGTCCAAAGTTTTAATTTTGTCCGAAAAAACTACCGCACTTACATTTGAACCTTCACAGATTTCAATTAAATGACCAAGTAAACCAAATCCAGTGACATCCGTCATTGCGGTGACGCCATCCACTTGGGAAAATTGACTACCAATAGAATTCATTTGGCACATGGCTGCAGTAGCTAAACCTTGATGTTCTGGTTTTAGTTTTCCTTTTTTTTCCGCCGTCGTCAAAATACCAATACCAAGCGGTTTCGTCATATAAAGCTTACAACCTGATTTTGCAGAAGCATTACGTTTCACTTTTTCAGTGTCAATCACGCCTGTCACGGCTAAACCAAAAATAGGTTCAGGCGAATCAATGGAATGTCCACCCGCCAAAGCAATCCCCGCTTGATGGCAAGCAAAACGCCCACCATCAACAATTTTCTGTGCAACTTCTGCAGGTAATACATTGGTTGGAAAACCTAAAATAGCAATTCCCATTATCGGCTTACCGCCCATAGCAAAAATATCACTGATGGCATTGGTCGCAGCAATTCGTCCAAAATCAAAAGGATCATCCACAATCGGCATGAAAAAGTCTGTGGTACTGATAATTGCAGTTCCATTACCAAGATCATACACCGCCGCATCGTCTGCAGTTTCATTGCCAACGATCAGATTTGGATCATAAAATTTTTCCAGTTCTGAATGTAAAATTGTCCCTAACACCTTAGGCGAAATTTTACAGCCTCAACCTGCACCATGGCTGTATTGCGTCAGCCGAATTTTTTCTTCCATTTCTTATTTACCTTATTGAATATCCGTTTTCGAGAATATGACTTTCAAACCCTATTTTTAATTGTAAAGATCCTCACCATCTTTCCTTGTACGCAATAATTGCAAAATCCAAACATATTGCTCTGGAGATGGTGTAACAAAAGATTCTATTTCTTCGTTCATTGCTCGGGCTGATTGTTCAGGATCATCACTTAAATTCATTGCAGGATGAATTTCCATTTCATATTTGCCCGTTTCAGCGTTATAACGAGGAAACATTGGAATAACAACGGCTTTAGAAAGTTTTGCCATTTTATTTAACCCTGGCAATGTCGCTTTATAAGTCCCAAAGAAATCAACAAATACGCTTTGTTCCGCCCCAAAATCTTCATCTGGTAAGTAATAACCCATTTCGCCTTTACGAACATGATTTAAAAAAGGTTTAATACCATTTTGGCGTGCGTGCATTTTTCCGCCGAAACGTTGGCGTGCAATCGTCCAAAGCCAATCCACCAATGGATTACGGTGTGGATTATACATAGAAGTCATTGGCATGCCTTGAGTGTGCAAAATAATGCCAGACGCATCAATCGCCCAGCCATGTGGCACCATAAGAATAATATTCTTTCCTTCAGCTTTTGCCTGTTCGATATGTTCAAGACCGATAAATTCGCTTCGTTTTTGCAAATGTTTCTTTGAACGGATTGCAATCTCACCAATTCCAAACATAACTTGTGTAACAACCGTAAACATTTTATCAATCACTTGCTCACGTTGTTGTTCAGTCCAATGAGGGAAACAATATTGCAAGTTAGTTTGTGCACGCGTACGCTGTTTCTTTGCTTTATGCCCAATCCAAATACCTAATTTTCCCGCAAATTTATCGCGCAGACGAAAAGGCACAAATGCTAACAACAATAAAAAGAAAATACCAAGCCAAATCCCCAAATATTGAGGCTTTAAATACGACCATGAAAAGTGCGCTTCATAGCCCACTCTCGCCGTCAAACGTAAATTTTGTTGATTATCCGACATAATAAAATGTAATTAATTTTAACCGCACTTTTGCGCGCTTTCCGAATTAAAAATGAAACCAACCCTGATCGTACACCATTTTAGCCGTCATCATAAAAGACATGATAACAACCATCGGTCGAATCAAGGTTTTACCTTTCGTCATCACCATTTTGGCACCTAAATTTGCACCTAAAATGCTCCCAGCCATCATCACGAAACCCACTTTCCAAAGAATTTGTCCGCCCAATAAGAAAAGTGCAAAAGAAGCAAGGTTTGAAGTGAAGTTCATCACTTTTGCATGTGCCGTCGCTTTTGGGAGATTAAATCCTAGCAAAGTAACACAGGCTAAACTCATGATTGAGCCAGTTCCTGGGCCAAAGAAGCCATCATCAAAACCTAAAAATGGGCTAACTAAAAGACCAAATAACATGTAACTTAAACGCTGTTTTCGATCTTTATCACCTAATTTAGGGGTAAATAAAAAATATAGACCAATAGCTAAAATCAAAAAAGGCAGAATTTTTTTGAAAATCGCCATATCAATTGATTGAATTAATAATGTACCTAGGGCTGAACCTAAGAAAACCCAAATCAAAATAAACCAAATATCGCGTAAATTGACCGCTCTTTTTCGCAAGAAATAAAGGCTTGCGGATAATGCACCGCCCATAGCTTGCAATTTGTTGGTGCCTAACGCCATTGCTGGTGGCATGCCAGTCATAAGCAACGCTGGAATAGTAATTAATCCACCACCGCCAGCAATTGCATCGATAAATGATGCAACAAAACCAACACAAAACAATATTGCTAAAAGATCAATGCCGATATCCATATTGATTTACCTTAATGCTATTCTAACCATTCACTCCGATTCGGGGAATTTAAAATTTGTTGGCACAAAAACGGCTCAGGCGGTGTAACTTTAGGTTTGCTCACTGAAGCACCTGGTTTTGGCGGTTCAAACCAAGAATATAATTCGTCTCCACAACCATCACCAGCAGGCACAGGCGCTTGATTTTCACAATAAGGCGCATCTGCTGGGCAAGTTAAACGAACATGAAAATGAGAGTTGTGTCCATACCAAGGACGAACTTTGTGTAGCCAACCGCGATCATTGCCAGCGGTTTGACATAATTTTACCTTAATCGCAGGATTAACAAAAATACGCGTCACATTTGGATCTTGCGCGGCTAACTTGATTAACGTCGCATGATTGCTATTCCATACTCGTTCATCCACTCGTTGCGCCTTTCTATCTACAACTAATAAACCTTTACCATCAGAATTCAGTGCATCGGCGTCTGACATTTCGCCCATTCTTAACCAAATATCCGCATCTAATCCCATCTGATGGCTAGCATGACCCGTTAAAAAACGCCCGCCACCCGGCATGGCAATATCGCCCACTAACATCGTTGGCAACCCAGCAGCTTTAACGCGTTGCCCCAAACGTTCAAGATACTGAATCATATTTGGATGACCATAATAACGATTGCGATTCATACGAATAACTTGGTAACCTTCACCTTTCGGCGGTAATGCTTGCGCTCCAATAATACACCCGTTGGTATAACTACCAATAGGACTTGCTTTACCATCTTCACTTGGAATAGGGCGTTTCACTTTTTGCCAATCTAGAGGAGACGCAACAACGTTCAGAGAGAAAAGTGCGGTAAAAATTATGGTTGTTTTTAATAAAATTTTATTCATTCTAAAGTTTTGCTGTAGGTAAATATATCCTAGGTTTTGCCGTGGGTAAGTATACCCACGGTTAGAAAAATAGTTCCCCTTTGGGGAACTTTACACCTACCCCAAAGGGGTAGCATCAAACTAACCTAGGGTATACCTACCCTAGGCACAGACTCCCATCTTACACTAAGATTATTTACACTGTGCCTTAAAACGTAAGAGATGATCTAATAAGACAATCGCCACCATAGCTTCCGCAATTGGCACAGCACGAATCCCCACACAAGGATCGTGACGACCTTTTGTTACAACTTCTACGGGTTTACCATTAAGATTGATTGAACGACCAGGAATCGTAATGCTTGAAGTTGGTTTTAGTGCAATAGTGGCGATAATTGGCTGTCCTGAACTAATTCCGCCTAAAATACCGCCTGCATGATTACTTTCAAAGCCATTAGGTGTCATTTCATCACGATGTTCCGAACCTCGTTGTTTAACCACAGCAAAGCCATCGCCAATTTCTACACCTTTTACTGCATTAATTCCCATTAATGCGTGAGCAAGATCGGCATCTAAACGGTCAAATACTGGCTCGCCCAATCCTACAGGTACATTTTCTGCAATAACAGTAAGTTTTGCGCCAATAGAATCTCCTTCTTTTTTAAGTTCACGGATCAATTCATCGAATTTTTCTACCGCACTTTCATCAGGACAAAAGAATGGATTACTGTTTACCTTTTCCCAATCAATTTGTCCCACTTTCTGCGGAGCAATTTTTATATTACCGATTTGGCTTAAAAAACCTCGCACCTCAATGCCAAAATGTTCGCGTAAATATTTTTTCGCAATCGCTCCCGCTGCAACCCGCATCGCTGTTTCACGCGCTGACGAACGCCCACCGCCACGATAATCACGGATGCCATACTTTTGCTGATAGGTAAAATCCGCATGACCAGGGCGGAAACGATCTTTAATGTCACCATAATCTTGCGAACGCTGATCACCATTTTTAATGATCATTCCAATACTTGTGCCTGTGGTTTTTCCTTCAAACACTCCCGATAAAATTTGAACTTCGTCATCTTCACGACGAGGCGTAGTATATCGAGATGTTCCTGGTTTACGGCGATCTAGATCTGGCTGAATATCTTTCTCGGATAATTCGAGATTTGGTGGCACGCCATCAACGATACAGCCTAATGCAATACCATGTGACTCCCCAAAGGTTGTCACACGGAAAAGTTGTCCAATTGTATTACCAGCCATAATTTCCCCTTATTTTTTTACATCAACGAAAGGAATTTCTTCGCCTGTATCATTATTTTTGATAAATACATCTAATTGATTAAAGGCAATATCAATATTATGTTCTGCAAATAATTCATTAATACGGCGATTAAGGGCATCTGTAGTACTGGTGCGATCCCCAACTTGTTCTACATAAACACGTAACTCGTGATCCAGTGTACTTGCACCAAAAGTTAAAAAATAAGCAGATGGTTTAGGATCGCGTAAAATAGTCGGCTGTTCATCAGCTGCTTGAAGTAATAATTGGCGCACGAGTGTTAAATCAGAACCATAAGCAACACCAACGCTAATCACTAAACGTGTCATAGTGTTAGATAATGCCCAGTTGGTCACTTGACCTGTCACAAAAGATTTATTTGGCACAATCACTTCTTTGCGATCAAAATCAATCAATGTAATTGCACGGATACGAATTTTCGCTACAGTACCGCTCACTTCATTAATGGTAACCACATCGCCAACTCGGATTGGGCGTTCAAATAACAAAATGATACCTGACACAAAGTTTGCAAAAATCTCTTGCATACCAAAACCAAGACCAACAGAAAGTGCGGCGAATAACCATTGTAATTTTGACCAAGACATCCCTAAGGTTGCAAATGCCCAAGCACCACCAATGGCGATAAAAATATAAGTAAGTAGTGTCGTAATCGTATAAGGCGTACCTTGTGAAAGATTCACGCGAGAGAAAATTAATACTTCCAAAATGCCTGAAATATTACGAACCAACACATAAGTAATTCCTACGATAACCAAAGCAACAAGAAGATTAAATAAAGTAATGCTTTCCATTACAGTGCCAGCATCGGTTGTCGTGGTTTGTTGCCAAAGTGTAATTTCACGTAAATAGCTCACTACTGTGACTAAATCTGACCATACATAGTAGAAAATCCCTAATAATGCTGTCCAAATAAAGAGATCTACAAAACGTAATAATTGGCTACGCACATCATTTAACGCCAAACTTTCCTCTGGCTCTCCCACTGCAACCACATCATCAGAGGATATATTTTCATAATTATTTTCAAGTGCTTTTTGACGACGTTTTTCTGCTAAACGGCGATGTGCTAAACGACGAGAAGAAACCGTAATACCACGGTAAATCGTATTGCGTACTAACCACCATACACACCAAGCAATATAAGAATGAATAAAATGCTCAATTAAATTTAAAGCGGTGTAGTAATAGCCTAAAACAATAAGTACGATTAATCCCACAGGAATTAATCTCAAACCAATTTGTACAATTCTTATTAACCAATGATGTTTATTTGTTTCAGGTTCATAAGAGCGAAGTACTCGATTAAAACGAGGGGCAATAATCGCCGCACAGAAAATTAGAGCCGCAATAGTATTAATTTGACCTAACACATCATTAGCTAAACCTGCATCAGTGACATTGCTAAACACAGAAGTATTTAAAAGCAATACAACCACAATAATAATGCGCTGGATAACACCACGAAAACGTTGTGCATTCTCTTTTGAAGATTCAAAATGATTAACAAAAATACCATTTGGACGGAACAATGAAATCCAAAATGTAAAGAACCACCAATAACCCGCCATACTAAATGACCAATGCCAAAATTCTTCTGGATTTTTGAAGAAAAAGAAGCCGATCATTTGGCAAACTGCTAAAAACCAAAGTGTACTAGAAAGCGTTAAAAACGCTGTTAATAACAGGGCAAGTGGAGTACTCCACTGACTATCTGTATCTAAACGATGTATTTCACGATTAATTTTGTTTAATTGTTGTTTAATACGATTTTTAAATTTAAAAATTGCACCGCCTACAATAAATAATCCTAAGAAATACATCAGCAAATAAGGTAAATTGTCATAATTAGTTGGAAAACCTAATTTTTTCAACATACCATTAAACTGTTCAATTAAAGCTCTTGGCAGCATTTTTACCCAATCTAAATTAATAGGATTATTACTTTTCACCCAAAAACTTTGCTGCTCTAATTTAGATTGAATTTGATCACTGATTTGTGTAATTTGCAGCTGTGTTAATTCCAAAGAAATCGCGAGATTTAATTGATTATTTAAAGATTTAATCAGATCAGATGTCATTTTCCGACGCTCAGTTAATAGCGTTTTAACTTGCGTTCTTTCTGCCTCAGTAAATTGTTTTCCATCTTCACTTTCAACTTTATTAATATAGTTATCTAGATCATAAAGTTCATTGCGTTTTTGAGTAATGTCAAAAATATGTACACGCAAATCGGCAATTTGTTTTGATAAACCTTGAATATTTAAGTTAGTCGGTAATTTTTGTTTTTGTTGTTGGATAATACGTGAAAGAACTAACGTGCCTTGTAATGCACTAATTTGTTCATCAATAGTACGTTGAGTTTGAGTGAGGCTATCTAAAATATTCCGCATTCTTAACTCATCTTGAGTTAATGAATTCGCTTTTTCTGTTTGTTGTAATAAATACTGACCAAGCTGTGCATTGCGATCAAGTTCTTTTTGAATGTAATCATTTTGCACAGTTTTTTGCTGTTGCTGAGCTTGTTCTACTTGATTTTGTGATTGCTGAAGATTTTTTTGATTAATGACTTCTTGAATCGCAATAATATTTTGCTGCTGTACTTGCAAACGTAAATTCAATAGGTCATAACGGCTTTGATAGAGTAAAGAAAGCTGATCATTATTTTTTAATAAGTTTTGATTATAACTATTCTTTAAATCAATCAGTTGTAATTCAATCTGATATTGTTTTCGCAATATGCTACCAATATCATTATTGGCTAATTGTTGATTGATTTGCTGTGTGCGTACAACATTTTCTGTTAATGCCGCTTGTGCTCGTTCAGAAATAGAACTTTGCCCTGCCAATTGTGCATTTACTGTGCTTAATGCGTTTTGCGTATCTTGTAATTGATCATTTAACTTAGTGAGACTATTTTGTAAATAGTCCTGTGATTGCGCATTATAATCAGTACTTGTTGCCGTTTCTTGTTGTTTTTTTAATGCTTGAATTTCTGCATTATTCTTTCTAATTTCACTCTCTGAATGGCTTAATGTTGTTTGCAATGCATCATTGATTTTTTGTTGAGCTTGAATTTGCTGCAATAAATCAATTGATGTTTGTAATTCTGCTAACAACCTATTTTTTGCCTCCCCCTCACTCATTTTTTGAGCGTTAGCCAAATCGGCTTTAAGCGATTGCTCCGTTGGTAATACATTTGTTGAATTTGCCGCCAATACTCCTTGCGAAACGCTAAGGGTAAACATTGCCGAGGCAAAAAGTGCGGTAAAAAATGGAGGTATTTTCATAAGTTTCCTAATCATTATTTTTCCCTAATCTAAATGGTAAATTAATTTATCTCATCTCGCTTTGCCAGCCAATCAGCAAGCTGTTTACGTGAGATCTTAATGCCTTTCTCAAGTATCAGTGGCAAAGGATAATATGCAATAGGTTGTTTAAAACGTGCAAGTTTATCTTGTAAAAAAAACATTAAATTTTCAACCGCACTTTTGCTAAAGGGTTCATTAAAATCCACTAAAGCGACAGGACGCTGACCAAATTCTTTGTTTTTTTGTGGTAAAACAAACACTTGATTAACGGAAGAATGTTGAATAATCACTTGTTCAATTTCTTCTGGCTGAATATTTTCGCCACCTGAAATAAACATATTATCAAGTCGTCCGATAATAACAAGTTCGCCCTCTTGCCAAATGCCTTTATCTTTTGTCTGAATCCAGCCTTGGTTATTCGTTAATGGAACAATTTGTTGATCTTTCCAATAACCCATCGCCAAACCTGCACCTTTCAGCCAAATTTCATCATTTACTAAACAATACTCTCTACCTAAGAGCGGTTGCCCTACGCCTTGTTTTCCGTCAGATTTTTTAGCAAAAACTGTCGAAGCCATTTCCGTCATTCCGTAGCCAGAATACGTTTCGATACCGTATTTCACCATTTTTTGTGTAAGTTCTGTCGGAATATGCGCACCGCCCAGTAAAATATGACGCGTAGCAAATGAAATGCTCGGATTTTCCTGTAAATAATCTAATAAACGCTGTAATTGCGTTGGCACAAGAGAAACGTGGGTCGTCTTTAATAATGAAGCATAAAAATCATCTTCTGGGAAATGTAATTGTGCACCGCAATATAACCAACGCCAAACAATACCTTGCCCTGAAACGTGATATAAGGGTAATGAAAGTAACCAAGATTGATTACAATCAAACTTCATTAAGTTACATACCCCTTTTGCATTATCCAAATGCGCTTGGACATTATGCACAACTGCTTTTGGTAAACCTGTCGAGCCAGACGTGAGCGTCATTGTAGCTGGGCGAAAAAAATCGGCTTTTTGTGTAAAAACACCAATTTCTTGCAAATTCAGTAAATCTTTATCATAAAAACAAAAATCAATTTGATAAAACTCACATAATTTTGCAATTTTTTCTTGTGGAAAAGCAGGGTTTATGCCTAAAACTTTTGCACCAAGCTGAATTGTCGCCAGATATAAAAATAAAATTTTCTCTGAATTTTTTCCCACAAAAGCAACCGCACTTTCCGCATTTACGCCTTTTTTTTGTAAAAAAGCCACTGTTTGGTTAATCTTTGTAGTCAATTCTATCCAAGTAAGCACATCGCCCTGCGTAGTACGCAAAGCGATTTTATTTGAGAAATCAGGTTGAATAGCAAAATCTTGCCAAGGATACATTATTAATTTACCGTGAAATATGATCGCACTTCATCAATCAATGTTTCAGGTAATTCCATAGATTGCATTGCGCCTTCTAGCATTAACATTTTTCGTCCACTATTTGTATTGGTAATAACCCAATAAGGCGTATCTGGAATTTGTTTTGGTTTAGTATGGTTACCTGCCATTAATAATGTCGCTTCATCGCGTGCAAAGTAAACTCGAGTACGTCCTTGTAAAGATTCCGTTGCTTGTGCAAAACTTTCAGGATTTGTACGATAAAGCACACGTAAAATCGCTAAGAAACGTACAACAGCCTTACTTTCTTCTTGAAATTCAGTTGAATTTAATAAAGTTTGGACTTTTTCTACAATCTGATTAATTGCGGTTATTGATTGCTTTTTTGTTGTTTTGATATTTACTTCTTTCACATTGATAGCCTGTTTTGGCTTTTGATCTGTTTCTGCTGAAGTAATAATTAAATCATTAACAATTGAAGTATGCACAGGTAAACTAAGCAAACGGCGTAAAATATCCGAAGCACTTTCTCCAATAGAGCGGGTTTGGCTCGCAATATATTGGTATAATTCTTCATCTACTTCAATGATCTTCATTTTTATCTCTCTGTTTGCTAAAATTTTTTTCAATTATAACGACTTCTTTACAAATTCTCACGTAAAAATTATGGCAAAATCATTACTCAATTATCAATTTCATCAAGTAAAACAAACGATTAATACACCTGTTTTAATTTTTATTCACGGTTTATTCGGCGATATGGATAATCTCGGCGTTATCGCGAGAGCTTTTAGTGAACATTACAGTATTTTACGTATTGATTTACGCAATCACGGCCATAGTTTTCATTCGGAAAAAATGAATTATCAACTGATGGCTGAAGATGTTATCGCAGTAATCCGCCACTTAAATTTATCCAAAGTGATATTAATTGGTCATTCTATGGGGGGAAAAACCGCCATGAAAATCACCGCACTTTGCCCAGAATTAGTCGAAAAATTAATCGTAATTGATATGTCCCCTATGCCTTATGAGGGATTTGGTCATAAAGATGTTTTTAATGGCCTATTTGCGGTAAAAAATGCAAAGCCTGAAAATCGTCAGCAAGCCAAACCGATTTTAAAACAAGAAATTAATGATGAAGACGTTGTACAATTTATGTTGAAATCTTTTGATGTTAATTCAGCTGATTGTTTTCGTTTTAATCTTACCGTGCTTTTTAACAATTATGCCAATATTATGGATTGGGAAAAAGTACGTGTATTTACGCCAACTCTTTTTATTAAGGGTGGAAATTCCTCTTATATAAAAATAGAAAATAGCGAAAAAATTCTAGAACAATTTCCTAATGCAACTGCCTTTACGATTAATGGGAGTGGACACTGGGTTCACGCCGAAAAACCTGATTTTGTTATTCGTGCAATTAAACGATTTCTAAATAAGAATTAAGTGGTTTAAGTGAGAATGCTTTTATGATATAGTTCGCCGAATTTGGATAAGTCTTATAATCAATAGATTAAATTTAATATAAAAGGAAATAAAAATGGCAATAGTTGGTCTTTTTTATGGTAGTGATACTGGAAATACTGAAAACATCGCAAAACAAATCCAAAAACAATTAGGTAGCGATTTAATTGATATTCGTGATATTGCCAAAAGTAGCAAAGAAGATATTGAAGCATACGATTTCTTGCTTTTTGGTATTCCAACTTGGTATTACGGCGAAGCACAAGCAGACTGGGATGATTTTTTTCCAACACTCGAAGAAATCGATTTTACAGATAAACTTGTAGGTATTTTTGGCTGTGGCGATCAAGAAGATTATGCGGATTATTTCTGTGATGCTATCGGAACTGTACGCGATATTATAGAGCCACACGGTGCAATTGTGGTAGGAAATTGGCCAACAGAAGGCTATAATTTTGAAGCTTCAAAAGCCTTATTGGAAGATGGCACTTTCATCGGATTATGTATTGATGAAGATCGCCAGCCAGAGCTTACCGCAGAGCGTGTAGAAAAATGGTGTAAACAAATTTATGATGAAATGTGTTTAGCTGAATTGGCTTAACATTTTTGCATAATAGGAAGAAAAATTATGTCTGAAGAAAATATTAAATTACTCAAAAAAGCAGGATTAAAAATTACAGAGCCTCGCTTAACTATCCTCGCTTTAATGCAAAATCATAAAAATGAACATTTTTCTGCAGAAGATGTTTATAAAATTTTGCTGGAACAAGGTAGTGAAATTGGATTAGCCACAGTTTATCGTGTGCTTAATCAATTTGATGAAGCGCATATTGTAATCCGTCATAATTTTGAGGGAAATAAATCCGTTTTTGAGCTTGCTCCAACAGAACATCACGATCATATTATTTGTGAAGATTGTGGCAAAGTATTTGAATTTACTGATAACATTATTGAACAACGTCAGCGTGAAATCAGCGAAAAATACGGCATAAAATTAAAAACGCATAACGTATATCTTTACGGAAAATGCAGTGATATTAATCATTGTGACGAAAACAATTCAAAATAAATAATATCTAAGGCGACAAAATGTCGCCTTTCTTATATTCAAATTTTATCCGAAAAAATAACCGCACTTTATTACAGTGCGGTTATTTAATTTAACTTTTTTATCTGTTAATAAACGCCTTGAGCCAACATAGCATCAGCTACTTTAACAAAGCCTGCTACATTTGCACCAACAACATAGTTGATGTTTTCTTGACCTTCAATTGTGCCGTATTTTTTACAGTTTGCGTGAATATCTAACATAATGCGATGTAATTGAGCATCCACTTCTTCCGCTGTCCAATATAAACGTTGTGAACTTTGTGCCATTTCTAAACCAGAAGTAGCAACACCACCAGCGTTAGCAGCTTTACCCGGGCCAAATAATACATCTGCAGCTAGTAATGCTTCTGTTGCTTCAATTGTTGTTGGCATATTGGCACCTTCAGCCACTAATTTCACACCATTTTTAATTAAAAGTTGTGCATCAGAAAGTTCTAACTCATTTTGAGTTGCACAAGGAAGCGCGATATCAACTTTCACTTCCCAAGGGCGTTTACCTTCAAAATATTGTAAACCAAACTGTTCTGCATAATCTTTCACACGCCCACGTTTTGTATTTTTAATTTCGAAAAGTGCGGCTAATTTTTCAGTAGTAAATCCATTTGGATCATAAACATAACCCGATGAATCAGAACAAGTTACTACTTTTGCACCAAGCGATAATGCTTTTTCAATCGCGTATTGTGCTACATTACCAGAACCAGAAACTGAAACTACTTTACCTGCAAAACTATCGCCTTTTTCAGCAAGCATTGCTTGAGCAAAATAAACTAATCCATATCCCGTTGCTTCCGGACGAATTAAACTACCACCGAAAGAAAGACCGCGACCAGTGAAAACACAGGCTGATTGGTTTGATAATTTTTTCATATAGCCAGCTAAATAGCCAACTTCGCGCCCACCGACGCCTATATCGCCTGCGGGAACATCTGTATCAGCTCCTACGTGACGATAAAGTTCAGTCATTAATGCTTGGCAAAAACGCATAACTTCAGCATCAGATTTGCCTTTAGGATCAAAATCTGAACCGCCTTTTGCCCCGCCCATAGGTAATGTTGTTAAAGCATTTTTAAAGATTTGCTCAAAACCTAAGAATTTTAAGATAGATAAATTTACTGATGGATGGAAACGCATTCCCCCTTTAAATGGGCCTATGGCACTATTAAATTGTACACGAAATGCTCTGTTTACTTGCACTTGCCCTTTATCGTCAGTCCACGCCACACGGAATTGAAATGCACGTTCAGGCTCAACTAAACGTTCTAATAATGCTTCTGAACGATATTTAGGATTGGCTTCTAAAAAAGGCCAAATTGATGTGAATACCTCGCGAACCGCTTGTAAAAATTCAGGTTGATAACCATCGCGTTGAGCAACTTTTGTTAAAAATGCGTCTAAGGAAGCAACTTTTGACATAATGAATTTCCCTCTTTGTTGATGTTGTGTGTATTGTATTTTTATTGTATTCGCCTCGTGAGGCGTATAGACAATATGCAATGGCTAATTTAATCTTGCAACCATTTTTATAAAGGAAATTTAAAGAAAAGGAAAAAGTAAAGAAATTATCTAAAAAATATCGTATTTATTAGATAAAAAATAAAAAAACGACAGAAAACCATCAGGTAATGATATTTTCAATAAAAAATATAGAGCAGACTACAAATCATATTTCTAGTAAATCACTACGAAAATATGTTTTATGAAAAAACAAAATTAGGGTTATATCAATATAATAAAAACGGGGGCAAAGCCCCATACGATTAACAATTCAGTTCATCATTGTGTTTTTTCTGATTCATCATTATTTTTAACCGCACTTTCGTCGTCTTTTGGTTGATAAAATCGAGCGACCAATAGACCGATCTCAAACAGCAAGCACATCGGTATGGCAAGCAAAGTTTGTGAAAAAACATCAGGAGGCGTTAAAAGCATTCCAATAAAAAATGCCGCAACAATAATATAAGGGCGTTTTTCGGAAAGAGCCTTTACAGTGGTAATACCAGTCCAGCAAAGTAGAATAATCGCAATTGGCACTTCAAAACAAACGCCAAAAGCTAAAAATAACGCTAAAGCAAAATCTAAATAACTACTAATATCTGTTGCGATGGTAACGCCTTCTGGGGCTGTTTGTGTAAAGAAGCTGAATACAAGAGGAAAGACGACATAGTAAGCAAAAGCAACACCGCAATAAAATAAAATCGTACTGGAAAATAACAACGGATAAATCATCCGTTTTTCGTGCTGATATAAAGCAGGTGCAATAAAAGCCCAAATTTGATAAAGCAAATAAGGGACAGAAATAAAAATTGCAACAATCGCAGTTAATTTAATTGGCGTAAAGAAAGGCGTTTGAATATTGGTTGCAATCATTGTTGCGCCTTTTGGCATAACAGCCGTTAAAGGTGCAGCAACAAAATGATAAATATCATTGGAAAAATACACCAAAGCAACAAAAACCAACACTACACAAATCACACAGCGTAATAAACGGTTTCTTAGTTCAACAAGGTGCGTAATTAAAGGTTGAGATTCATCCACATTACTCATAAAAACTCACTATGATTTAGTTTTTGAAGATTGAGATTTTGACGCTGGAGCGATTTCAATATCATCAGGAGGATAATAGCTAGATAAATGTGTGTTCAGTTCTACTTTCTCGTGAGTTTCAAGTGCGGTCAAATCTGTAGGTGTTTTTTCTGCTTCAGATAAAGTTTCTGCAGCCTCCTCAACTGAGATTGCATTTTGAGACTTTTCTGCATTTTCAGCCGCACTTTTGATTTCTTTGATTTGATCTTCCACCGTTGTACCAGCTTGAGCTGCTTTATCTTCTAGCTCCGCTTTCATCTTATCTGCTTGAGCTTTTAATTCTTCCACCGTTTTACTCAATTCTGGTGAAAGAGCTTGCAAATTAAGGGATTCCGCTTTTTTAATACTATCTTGTAATTCTTGCAATTTTAGCTCTTGTTTCAACTCATTTTGAACGTTAGCAGCTAAACCACGAATTGTTTTTACCCAATCCATTACAGTGCGAATTGCTATAGGCAAACGTTTCGGGCCTAATACAACCAATCCCAAAACCATGAGTAAAATAAGTTCTGAAAAACCAATATCAAACACGGATTAAGCCTGTTCTTTCTCTTTTATATTTTCTTTTTTTGCAGACGCTGTTTCATTATCTATAGACTTAAATTCCGCATCTTTTACTTTTTCATCTTCTTTCATCGCCTTTTTGAAACCTTTCACAGCTGCGCCAAGATCTGAGCCAGCATTTCTTAATTTTTTCGTGCCAAAAATCAATAAAATAACGACTAATAAAATAATCAGTTGAGCGGGGGATAAACCAAACATAATAAACTCCGTTCTGTAAAAAAGAAAAAATTTGGCTCGGAATATACTCTTTTTAGCCATTTAGAACAATAGCTATCGGAGATTATTTTTATGTTATCCTGATCTTGATCACAAAACCTGATTTTTAACTTATTTATGTAATAAAAAAGTTAAAATTTATCTATCTCTAAAAATTGTATTTTTCTTCTAATTCTGCGATGTGAGCACTTTTATCCTTTTAGCTCGTTTCAGGAATTTGCGGTAAATTCACAGCTTTTACCGAGCCTAGTGCTTTCGCTTTTTGATAAAATGCTAACTTATATTCCAGTAAGTCTAAATAGCGTTTTAATTCGGCAATTTGACACTTTACATTTTTTGTTTGATTTTCAAATAAGGAAAGGCGTTCTTCAATGGTATCGTCGCCAATGATGGTACATTCCGCAAAGCGTTTGATGTCTTTTAAACTCATTCCTGTATTTTTCAAGCATTGTAATAAACTCAACCATTGCAAATCCTTGTCGGTAAAACGGCGATTACCGTATTCATCACGTCCGACATTAGGTAACAAGCCTTCTTTGTCATAAAAGCGTAAGGTGTAGGCGGAAATGCCTATTTTTTCAGCAGCTTTAGCGGTGGTGTAAGTCACTTTTTATTCCCTTTAAACAAAAATGATAAAAAACACTTGCTTTAGAGTGAACTCTAAAGTGTAAACTGATGCTATCTTGCTTAGGCAAGGCAAATTTGTCAATGAATTAAAAGGAAAAACAATGGAAATTAAACAAATCAACTCAACCATCAAATCTCGTGCGGCGGTAGCATTCGCCCCAAATCAACCCTTACAAATTGTAGAAATCGACGTAGAAATGCCTCGCAAAGGCGAAGTGTTAATTCGTAACACGCACACGGGCGTTTGCCATACTGATGCGTTTACGTTATCAGGAAGCGATCCTGAAGGGGTATTCCCTGTGGTGCTAGGACACGAAGGTGCGGGTGTGGTTGTTGCGGTTGGCGAAGGTGTGTTAAGCGTAAAACCAGGCAATCACGTCATTCCTCTTTATACTGCTGAATGTGGCGAATGTGAGTTTTGCCTCTCGGGTAAAACCAACTTATGCGTCTCAGTGCGTGACACGCAAGGTAAAGGCTTAATGCCAGATGGTACGACGCGTTTTTCTTGCCAAGGCAAGCCAATTTATCACTATATGGGCTGTTCGACTTTCAGTGAATACTCAGTTGTTGCGGAAGTTTCACTGGCGAAAATCAACCCTGAAGCGAACCACGAACAAGTATGTTTGCTCGGCTGTGGTGTCACCACAGGTATTGGTGCGGTACATAATACGGCAAAAGTGCAAGAAGGCGACTCTGTTGCCGTGTTTGGCTTGGGTGCGATTGGTTTAGCGGTAGTGCAAGGTGCGCGTCAAGCCAAAGCCGGCCGTATTATCGCCATTGATACCAATCCTGCAAAATTTGAGTTGGCAAAACAGTTTGGTGCAACGGATTGTTTAAACCCGAACGATTACGATAAGCTGATCAAAGATGTGTTGTTAGATATTAATAAATGGGGCATTGACCATACCTTTGAATGTATCGGTAATGTAAACGTAATGCGTCAAGCATTAGAAAGTGCTCACCGTGGCTGGGGACAATCCATTATCATCGGCGTAGCGGGTGCAGGACAAGAAATTTCAACGCGTCCGTTCCAATTGGTAACAGGCCGTGTTTGGAAAGGTTCGGCATTTGGTGGCGTGAAAGGTCGCTCTGAACTTCCGCAAATGGTGGAAGATTCAATGAAAGGCGACATCCAGTTAGAACCGTTTGTGACTCACACAATGCCACTTGATCAAATTAATGAAGCCTTTGAATTAATGCACGAAGGTAAATCGATCCGCACTGTTATTCATTACTAAGGTACGTTATGAAACTGATTGAACAACATCAAATTTTTGGCGGTTCGCAGCAAGTTTGGGCGCATAATGCCCAAACGCTTCAATGCGAAATGAAATTTGCCGTCTATTTGCCAAATAATCCGGAGAATCGACCTCTTGGCGTGATTTATTGGCTTTCTGGCTTAACTTGTACAGAACAAAATTTCATTACCAAATCAGGCTTCCAGCGTTATGCGGCAGAACATCAAGTGATTGTGGTTGCGCCTGATACTAGCCCTCGTGGAGAGCAAGTGCCGAATGATGCGGTTTACGATTTAGGGCAGGGCGCGAGCTTTTATCTTAATGCGACCGAGCAGCCTTGGGCGACGAATTATCAAATGTATGATTATATTTTGAATGAATTGCCTGATTTGATTGAAGCAAATTTCCCTACCAACGGCAAACGTTCCATTATGGGACATTCAATGGGTGGACACGGTGCATTGGTATTGGCACTGCGAAACCAAGAACGTTATCAAAGTGTTTCTGCTTTTTCGCCCATTTTGTCGCCAAGCCTTGTGCCTTGGGGAGAAAAAGCCTTTTCTGCCTATTTAGGGGAAGATCGTGAAAAATGGCAGCAATATGATGCCAGCTCGCTCATTCAACAAGGCTATAAAGTGCAAGGTATGCACATTGATCAGGGCTTGGAAGATGAGTTTTTGCCTACACAATTGCGTACCGAAGATTTTATCGAAACCTGTCGAGTGGCAAATCAGCCAGTCGATGTGCGCTTCCATAAAGGCTATGATCACAGCTATTACTTCATCGCCAGTTTTATTGGCGAGCATATTGCCTATCATGCGGCATTTTTGAAGTAAGCTAAAGAGCGGTCAGTTTTCAAAGCAGTTTGGGATAGCCGGCACGAGGGCGGTAAAAAGTGCCGGCAATAGTTTATTCAGTCTGAACTAGAAGAAGAACCAAGCCTGAAACAATATCAAAAAATTTCTTTAAATAATAATCTAACTCTTTGGAAAGGTAGATAATCTCTTTCTAGCCATTTTATCTTTATTTCCAAATGCGAGAATCAAATATTTTCTTACGTAATTCAGGGTATTCATCAATTTTAAACTCTGGCGTTTTTCCTTCTTTAAGCTGGCGTTGATAATCTTTCATTAATTTCCATACGATTGGCGACAACATCAAAATTGCAATCAAGTTAATAATTGCCATGACTGCCATTACCGTATCTGCGAAATTCCACACCACATTACCAGAGCGAACCGCACCGAAATACACGAAAAATAGCACCATTAAACGGAACAAAAATACAAACCAAGGTTTATTTTTTATAAAACGGATATTGCTTTCCGCATAAGCATAGTTACCAATAATAGAAGAATAAGCGAATAACAATAAGATAAACGCTAGGAAATGCACCCCAAATTCACCTATGTGATATTGCAAAGCATTTTGCGTAAGAGAGATACTTTTGAGCGTTTCGCTACCATAATTATTCGAAAGCAAAATAATGACGGCAGTACAAGTACAAACGATCATTGTATCAACAAACACACCGAGCATTTGCACTAAACCTTGGCTAACTGGATGTTTAACGTGAGCTGCTGCAGCCGAATTAGGCGCAGATCCCATTCCCGCTTCGTTTGAGAATAAACCACGTTTAATCCCCATCATCATTGCTTTTGATACCAATGCACCAAACATTCCGCCAGCGGCAGCATCAAAACTAAATGCACTTTGAACAATACGATGAATCACGGAAGGGATCATATCAATATGCATGCCAAGAATAATTACCGCCATAATCAAATAGAAAAGTGCCATCATTGGTACAAGGTTGCTCGAAATAATCGCAATACGCTTAACGCCACCGAAAATAATAAGTGCGGTAAAAATTACTAATGAAATACCGACATATTCCCCTTTCCAATTCCACGCATTACTCGTCGCTTCAACAATAGAGTTTGCCTGCACAGAATTAAAGGCAAAACCAAATGTAAAAATTAATGCAAGTGCAAAAGCCACTGCCATACAACGTGATTTTAAACCTTGAACAATATAATAAGCAGGGCCACCGCGGAATGATCCATCTTTATCTTGAATTTTAAATAATTGAGCAAGGGTAGATTCAGCGAAAGCACTCGACATACCAATAAATGCCGTTACCCACATCCAAAACACTGCGCCTTCGCCTCCCAAGGCGATTGCTGTTGCAACCCCACCAATGTTACCCACACCAACGCGGCTCGCAAGACCTGTCGTAAACGCTTGGAAAGGTGTTAATGAATTTCCCTCCACCGCACGACCAAACCACATTTCACGAAGGCTTGCTGGGAATAAACGGAACTGCACAAATCCTGTTGTAATGGTAAAAAATAGACCAGTCCCAAGCAAAATAATAATTGTGGCATTCCATAAAGGCCCATCAAGGTGTGCGACTATCCAAGTTAGCACTTCTTCTAACATTTTTGAAAATTCAAAGTCCATAATCATCCCTCAAGCGATAAATAATTTGATTGTATGGTTTTTCAATGAAAAGGCGAGATTTTTTAATGATTTCTCTAAAGAAAAGAAAAACAAAAAAGAAAAAATCTAATAAATTTAGAATATTCTAAATATTTTTCAAAATAAAGGGCGTATTATTTGAACACGCCCCACTAGTTTGTTGAATTATTTGGTTAAAAACAACGCTGCCGCGCCACGCACACCACCAGAATCGCCGTGTTTCGCTTTTTTAATTGGTGGAACTTTTGCTGTCCGCATCAAATGAGGCGGTAATGCTTTTGGTAAAGCTTCATAAAGGTAATCAAAATTAGATAATCCACCGCCGAGTACAATCATATGCGGATCAAATGCCGTAATGATATTGCCAATAGAAATCGCCGCCAACTCAACAAAAAGATTCACAAAATCTACCGCACTTTTATTGCCTTGATAGAACAAATCAATAATTTCACGAGCGGATAATGTTTCGCCTTTCAAATCTCGATAAAGAATTTCAAAACCGCGACCAGACAGATAATTATCCAAACAAGCCTTGTTGCCACAACCACATTGATAAATAGGGGCGTTATCCCATCCCAATAATTTCAAGGCATGATAATTTAGTTGTAAATGACCAAGCTCTCCAGCCATTCCCACTTGACCTGAATGAACTTTACCGTTTAAGACAAAGCCGCCACCAAAACCAGTTCCAAGAATTAAACCAAGTACAGTCGGATATTGCTGATTTTCCGTATCCCATGCTTCAGATAATGCAAAACAATTTGCATCATTTTCTGCCCGCACTTCACGGCCTAAACGCGCAGACAAATCGTGTAAAATTGGTTTATTATCTGCCACACGAATATTGGTAATTTCGGCTAATCCAGTTTGTTGATTAACAAAACCAGGTACGCCCAAACCTACGGTGCCCACTTCACCAAACTTTTCATCAGCACGATTCACTAAATCCACAATCGTGTTAAGCCATTCTTCATAGTCGGTTTTAGGTGTTGGCACCCGTTCAGAATATAATTTTTCTAATTTTTTATTGAATACGGCAAGCTCTATTTTCGTGCCACCAATATCTAAACCATAATACATAATCTGCTCCTGTATAAAGAAGTGCACTTAAAATTAACCAAAATTTTAACCGCACTTAAATCATTATTTTATGACAAAGATCGCCTTTTTCTTCAAAAAGATCAAAATAATGCTATTAATTACTCAAAATAGCAAGTCTATACACTTAATCTGGTTCGTTTGAAAAAATTATGAATTTGCCTGTTGTGAATAATCAAGGTTTTGGAAAAGTGGATGATTATCTAGGGGAATTCACGGTATTATGCGAATAAAACAAGTTTTAAATTAAGTGCTTTACTTACTCTGAATGTATGAAATTGAGCGAATATTAATATGGGAATTTTGTCTTTAATTAAACAAACCTTGCAAAATATCAAAGTTTGTTGAAATAATTTTTGCTTTTCTTTGCAATGAAAGGGGAGGAGAGTAAAATAGCACCAATTATAGAAGTATTTGTAGTCGTAAACTTGTTAAAAGTATTAAATTTTCATCAACTTTTTCAATGTCAATAGTTGGAGTTTGATTATGGCATCAGAAAATCAAAAACTATCTTCTGTTGCGCTCACACCTGTTGAAGCAACAGATTATGCAGAAAATACAGCAACTTATAAAGCAAATAAACGTCCATTTTTATCGTTTATGTCCGGTATTAGTGCCGGTGCTTGTATTGCCTTGGCCTTTGTATTTTACACGACAACACAAACTGCTAGTGCAGGCGCACCTTGGGGATTAACCAAGTTAGTGGGTGGGTTAGTATTCTCCTTGGGCGTAATTATGGTGGTGATTTTAGGATCTGAATTATTCACTTCTTCTACTTTAACTTTAGTCGCCAGAGTGGGCGGTAGAATCACCACGACACAAATGATTCGAAATTGGATCGTAGTATATTTAGGCAACTTCGTTGGTGGTTTATTTATTGCGGTTGTTATTTGGTTTAGTGGACAAACAATGGCAGCAAATGGCCAATGGGGTTTAACAATTCTTGCAACCGCCCAACATAAAATTCATCACACGTGGTTTGAAGCTTTTAACCTAGGTATTTTATGTAACATTATGGTGTGTGTGGCGGTTTGGATGTCTTATTCTGGTAAGACTGTTACAGACAAAGCATTTATTATGATTATGCCGATTGGTTTGTTTGTCGCGTCAGGATTTGAACACTGTGTGGCTAATATGTTTATGATTCCGATGGGAATTATTACCGCACATTTTAGTACACCTGAATTTTGGCAACAAATCGGTGTTGATCCGATGAAATACGCAGATTTAGATTTGTACCATTTCATCGTGAAGAATTTAATCCCTGTAACGTTGGGAAATATTGTCGGCGGGGCAATTTGTATTGGTGTATTCCAACGTTATTTAACCAAAACGCATTAAAGACTTACTTATTTATTAATTAATTAACAAAGGAAATGACTATGTCAGAACTTAATGAAATGCAAAAATTGGCGTGGGCTGGTTTTGCTGGTGGCGATTGGCAAGAAAATGTCAATGTACGTGACTTTATCCAAAAAAACTATACCCCTTATGAAGGCGATGACTCTTTCTTAGCAGGTCCAACCGAAGCAACAACCAAGCTTTGGGAATCTGTAATGGAAGGAATTAAAATTGAAAACCGTACTCACGCGCCATTAGATTTTGATGAACATACACCATCTACCATTATCTCTCACGCACCCGGTTACATTAACAAAGATTTAGAAAAAATCGTTGGTCTTCAAACTGATGAACCTTTAAAACGTGCCATTATGCCATTCGGTGGTATCAAAATGGTGGAAGGTTCTTGTAAAGTTTATGGTCGTGAGCTTGATCCAAAAGTGAAAAAAATCTTCACTGAATACCGTAAAACACATAACCAAGGTGTATTTGATGTTTACACGCCAGATATTTTACGTTGCCGTAAATCTGGGGTATTAACTGGTCTTCCAGATGCTTATGGTCGTGGTCGTATCATCGGTGACTACCGTCGTGTAGCACTTTATGGTGTAGATTTCTTAATGAAAGATAAATACGCACAATTCTCTTCTTTACAAAAAGACTTAGAAGATGGCGTAAATCTTGAAGCAACAATTCGTTTACGTGAAGAAATCGCAGAACAACACCGTGCATTAGGTCAATTAAAACAAATGGCAGCAAGCTATGGTTATGATATTTCTAACCCAGCAACTAATGCTCAAGAAGCTATTCAATGGATGTACTTTGCTTATCTTGCTGCAA
The DNA here is from genome assembly GCF_001811665.1 of Haemophilus sp. HMSC066A11. Taxonomy (NCBI): domain Bacteria; kingdom Pseudomonadati; phylum Pseudomonadota; class Gammaproteobacteria; order Pasteurellales; family Pasteurellaceae; genus Haemophilus; species Haemophilus sp. HMSC066A11. Next base: position 20,208 of record NZ_KV805858.1, on the reverse strand, counting down.
TCAAATCACAAAATGGTGCTGCAATGTCATTCGGTCGTACCGCAACCTTTATTGACGTGTACATCGAACGTGATTTAAAAGCAGGAAAAATTACTGAAACTGAAGCGCAAGAATTAGTTGACCACTTAGTTATGAAACTTCGTATGGTTCGTTTCTTACGTACACCTGAATACGATCAATTATTCTCTGGTGACCCAATGTGGGCAACTGAAACCATCGCAGGTATGGGTTTAGATGGTCGTACATTAGTAACCAAAAATACATTCCGTATTTTACACACTCTTTACAACATGGGTACTTCTCCAGAACCAAACTTAACCATTCTTTGGTCTGAACAATTACCTGAAAACTTCAAACGTTTCTGTGCAAAAGTATCGATTGATACCTCATCAGTTCAATACGAAAACGATGATTTAATGCGTCCAGACTTCAACAATGATGACTACGCAATCGCATGTTGTGTATCACCAATGATTGTGGGTAAACAAATGCAATTCTTCGGTGCACGTGCAAACTTAGCGAAAACATTGTTATACGCAATCAACGGCGGTATTGATGAAAAATTAGGTATGCAAGTAGGCCCGAAAACTGCACCAATTACTGATGAAGTATTAGATTTTGATACAGTAATGACCCGTATGGATAGCTTTATGGATTGGTTGGCAAAACAATATGTGACTGCCTTAAACGTAATCCACTATATGCACGATAAATATTCATACGAAGCCGCATTAATGGCATTACATGATCGTGATGTATACCGTACCATGGCTTGTGGTATCGCGGGTCTTTCTGTTGCGGCTGACTCACTTTCAGCAATCAAATATGCGAAAGTTAAACCAGTTCGTGGCGACATCAAAGATAAAGATGGCAATGTTGTTGCAACTAACGTAGCAATCGACTTTGAAATAGAAGGTGAATATCCACAATATGGTAACAACGATAACCGTGTTGATGACATCGCTTGTGACTTAGTTGAACGTTTCATGAAGAAAATTCAAAAACTTAAAACTTACCGCAATGCAGTGCCTACACAATCTGTATTAACCATTACTTCTAACGTGGTTTATGGTAAGAAAACGGGCAACACCCCAGATGGCCGTCGTGCTGGTGCACCATTCGGACCAGGTGCGAACCCAATGCACGGTCGTGACCAAAAAGGTGCGGTAGCATCATTAACTTCTGTAGCTAAACTTCCATTTGCTTATGCGAAAGATGGTATTTCTTATACCTTCTCAATCGTACCAAATGCGTTAGGTAAAGATGCCGAAGCACAACGCCGTAATCTTGCTGGTTTAATGGATGGTTACTTCCACCACGAAGCAACAGTTGAAGGTGGCCAACACTTAAATGTGAACGTGTTAAACCGTGAAATGTTATTAGATGCAATGGAAAATCCGGATAAATATCCACAATTGACTATCCGTGTATCAGGTTACGCAGTACGTTTTAACTCTTTAACTAAAGAGCAACAACAAGACGTAATTACTAGAACTTTCACAGAGTCAATGTAAAAACATTTTTATTTTTGACCGTACTTTGGTGGGAACATAATGAGCCTGATTTAAATCAGGCTCATTTTTTATAGACTAAATATTTGGTAAAATTTAGCTATATCTAATTTTAGGAAATTTATGTATGTCAGTTCTTGGACGAATTCACTCTTTTGAATCCTGTGGCACTGTAGATGGGCCAGGTATTCGTTTTATTTTATTTATGCAAGGCTGCTTGATGCGCTGCAAATATTGCCACAATCGTGATACTTGGGATCTTGAAGGGGGTAAAGAAATCAGTGTCGAAGATTTAATGAAAGAAGTCGTGACTTATCGCCATTTTATGAATGCTACTGGCGGTGGTGTCACGGCATCTGGCGGTGAGGCTGTGTTACAAGCAGAGTTTGTACGCGATTGGTTCCGAGCTTGTAAAGCGGAAGGGATTAATACTTGCTTGGATACAAATGGTTTTGTACGTCATTATGATCATATTATTGATGAATTATTAGATGTAACAGATCTTGTTTTACTCGATTTAAAAGAACTTAATGATCAAGTTCATCAAAATCTTATTGGGGTGCCAAATAAACGTACCCTTGAATTTGCAAAATATTTGCAAAAACGTAATCAACATACTTGGATTCGTTATGTTGTGGTTCCTGGTTATACTGATAGCGATCACGATGTGCATTTATTAGGTCAGTTTATTGAAGGTATGACCAATATTGAAAAAGTTGAACTTCTTCCTTATCATCGATTAGGTGCACATAAATGGAAAACCCTTGGGTTAGATTATGAGCTTGAAGATGTATTACCGCCAACCAAAGAATCCTTAGAGCATATTAAAACAATTCTAGAAGGTTATGGACACACTGTAAAATTCTAGAATAAATGTCAGCTAACATAAGGAGTAAATAATGAAAAAAATTATTTTAACATTATCACTTGGGTTACTTACTGCCTGTTCTGCTCAAATCCAAAAGGCTGAACAAAATGATGTGAAGCTGGCACCGCCGACTGATGTACGAAGCGGATATATACGTTTGGTAAAGAATGTGAATTATTACATCGATAGTGAATCGATCTGGGTGGATAACCAAGAGCCACAAATTGTACATTTTGATGCAGTGGTGAATTTAGATAAGGGATTGTATGTTTATCCTGAGCCTAAACGTTATGCACGTTCTGTTCGTCAGTATAAGATTTTGAATTGTGCAAATTATCATTTAACTCAAGTACGAACTGATTTCTATGATGAATTTTGGGGACAGGGTTTGCGGGCAGCACCTAAAAAGCAAAAGAAACATACGTTAAGTTTAACACCTGATACAACGCTTTATAATGCTGCTCAGATTATTTGTGCAAATTATGGTAAAGCATTTTCAGTTGATAAAAAATAAAAAAATCTGCACCTTAATTAGTTTAAATTTTATTCAACTTTTAGGGTGCAGAGAGTATTCGATTTTTCTGCAGTTATTGCTATTTTACTGCTGGCACTTTTAAGTCTGGCTCGTTTGGTTTTTCAATTGGTGCAAAAGTTTTATCTTTATTCGCATCAATAATTTTTTGAGTATCATTTGCTAATGCGGTTAAACCCATTTTTTCATAAGCTTCCTGCATCAGAAATAATCCTTCATAAGTTGCTTTAGTATCAGGATATTGTTTTAACATTCCTACCACACGATTTGCAACTGCTACCCACGCTTTACGTTTTGCATAGAATTTTGCAATCTCTAATTCGTGACGAGCCAGTGCATCTTTAATATAAGCCATACGCGCTAAAGCATCTTGTGAGTAAGGGCTATTAGGGAATACACGAACTAAGTTTTGGAAATTAGAAAAAGCGGTACGCATAGAGGTTGTTTCACGTGTAGCACGGTCAATTCCAAAAAAATCTTGAATGAAATTATCGCCTGTTGCTGCATTAGTTAAGCCAGCCATATATACCGCATAGGCTTGATTTGGGCTTTGTGGAAATTGATGTAAAAAGCTATCTACCATCAATAATACTTGCGTATAATCTTGAGTTTTATAATTTGCATAAATTAAATCTAACATTGCTTGTTCTTGATAAACGCTACCTGGAAAACGCTCAGTCGTCGCTTTTAAATAGCGAATGGCTTCAGAGTAACTACCTTCTTGTAATGATGTTGTACCTTTTGTGTATAATTCATTTACCGATGCTTGTTCAACATCTTTTGAACCACTTGAACATCCAATAACCAATGCTGCCACGGCAAGCAATGCCAAAGATTTTATTTTATGCATTGTTTTTTCCTTAATTTTTACGAAAACCAATAAATAAGATACAATTGTCCGCTATTGTATAGAACATTAATCAATAAGCCAACTTTTAAAATTTCTGAGAGCTATTTATGCCACAAATTACCCTTTCGGCTGAAGTGCAGCCAGAACAAATGGGACAACGTTTAGACCAAACACTTGCAGAGTTGTTCCCTGAATATTCTCGTTCCCGATTAAAAACATGGATTGAAGCCGATCTCGTAAAACTTAACGACCGCATTACTAATATTCCGCGTGAGAAAGTGCTTGGAGGAGAGAGAATAGAGATTATTGTTGAAGTGGAAGATGAAACACGTTTTGAAGCAGAAAATATTCCATTGAATATTGTGTATGAAGATGATGATATTATTGTGATTAACAAACCCAAAGATCTTGTGGTACACCCTGGTGCTGGCAATCCAAATGGAACTGTACTCAATGCGTTACTCTATCATTATCCACCGATATCAGAAGTACCTCGTGCAGGAATTGTGCATCGATTAGATAAAGATACGACAGGTCTAATGGTTGTTGCGAAAACTATTCCAGCACAAACTAAGTTAGTGCGAGACTTACAAAAACGCAAAATTACGCGCGAATATGAAGCAGTCGCTTCAGGCATTATGACTAAAGGTGGCACAGTAGATCAACCTATGGCTCGTCATGCAACCAAACGTACTTTAATGGCTGTTCATCCAATGGGAAAACCAGCTGTTACTCATTATCGTATTATGGAAAATTACCGTAACTACACCCGTTTACGTTTACGTTTAGAAACGGGGCGCACCCATCAAATCCGCGTTCATATGGCACATATTGCTCATCCATTGCTAGGCGATCAAACCTATGGCGGACGCCCTCGTCCACCCAAAAATGCGAGTGAAGACTTTATGGAAGTATTGCGTAATTTCAAACGCCAAGCTTTACATGCGGTCATGTTACGCTTAGCTCATCCAATTACAGGGGAAATGATGGAATGGTATGCACCATTACCAGATGACTTTGTTGAATTGCTTAATGCCCTCAAAGCCGACTATCTCGAACATCAAGATGAGTTAGATTATTAATATGCAAGCAATTAACCCCAATTGGAATGTTCCAAAGAATATTCATGCCTTTACCACTACTCGTGAAGGGGGCGTGAGCTTAGCGCCTTATTTGAGTTTCAATTTAGGCGATCATGTCGGTGATGATAAAAGTGCGGTAAAAACTAACCGCACTTTATTAGTCGAAAAATTTAGCTTGCCACAAAAACCTATATTTTTAACGCAAACACACAGCACTCGAGTACTTCAATTACCTTATTCAGGACAAAATCTTGAAGTGGATGCAGTTTATACAAATGTTCCCAATCAAGTTTGCGTTGTTATGACTGCAGACTGTTTGCCAGTTCTATTCACTACAACATCTGGCAATGAAGTGGCGGCAGCACATGCTGGCTGGCGTGGTTTATGCGATGGCGTACTAGAAGAAACAGTGAAATATTTTCAAGCTAAACCTGAAGATATTATCGCGTGGTTTGGCCCTGCAATAGGTCCAAAGGCCTTTCAAGTTGGGATTGATGTTGTAGAAAAGTTTGTTGTAGTAGATGAAAAAGCCAAACTCGCCTTTCAACCTGATGCAATCGAAGAAGGTAAATACTTGAGTAATCTTTATCAAATTGCAACTCAGCGATTAAACAATCTAGGTATTACGCAAATTTATGGTGGAAATCACTGTACATTCAACGAAAAAGAAAAGTTCTTTTCTTATCGCAGGGACAATCAAACGGGACGAATGGCAAGTGTCATTTGGTTTGAATAAATAGTTTAAAAGCGCATTTTACGCGCTTTTAGTCATCTTTGTTTTATATTCTTTCTGCGATAATACCGCCACCCAAACAAACTTCGCCAAGGTAAAATACGGCAGATTGCCCTGGGGTTACTGCTGATTGAGGTTCATCAAAAATCACTCGAATGGTTTCATCATCAATTGGTTCAATCACACAAGGAATATCTTGTTGGCGATAACGCGTTTTCACCGTGCAACGTAATGACTCTCGAATTGGTTCGCGATCAACCCAATGTAATTGGCTGGCAATCAATCCTTTTGAAAATAAACGAGGATGATCGTGACCTTGCGCGACAATAAGTTCATTATTTTCTACATCTTTATCTACTACATACCAAGCCTCATCTCCCGCATTTTTTAGACCACCAATGCCTAATCCTTTGCGTTGTCCCAATGTGTGATACATTAATCCATCATGGCGACCAATAATTTCATCATTTACAGTGCGAATATTACCTGGTTGAGCTGGTAAATAGCGTGCTAAGAAATCCTTAAATTTACGCTCACCAATAAAACAAATCCCTGTAGAATCTTTTTTCTTCGCCGTAATTAAGCCAAGATCTTCAGCAATAGCGCGAACAATGGGCTTCTCGATTTCACCAACGGGGAATAAACTTTGCCCCACTTGTTTATGGCTTAAAGTATAAAGAAAATAACTTTGATCTTTATTGGTATCTAAACCACGTAATAGTTTTGCATTTTCATTATCTCCCGCTCTACGTACATAATGCCCTGTTGCAATATAATCTGCACCGAGATCTTCAGCTGCATATTCTAAAAATGCTTTAAATTTAATTTCTTTATTACACAAAATATCTGGGTTCGGTGTGCGTCCTGCTTTATATTCAGTTAAAAAATGCTCAAAGACATTATCCCAATATTCTGCCGCAAAATTAATTTTATGTAGTTTGATCCCTAATTTATCGCATACTGCTTGAGCATCTGCAAGATCAGCTGCGGCAGTGCAATAATCTGTATCGTCATCTTCTTCCCAGTTTTTCATAAACAGGCCTTCCACCTGATAGCCTTGCTGTTGAAGAATAAAAGCTGACACAGAAGAATCCACGCCACCAGACATACCACAAATCACTTTTTTTGTCGCATTTCTCGCAAGCTGTTCTTGCGTCAGTTGAGGAAAGTGTTGATTATAAGTATTTGAAATTAACATAGTTCTCCCGTAACTTCGGTTAAGGCGAAGCACATTGGTCATTGAATTAGAAAACGGCAAAATAATTTTGCCGTTAATTTTATTTTGCACATAAAGTGCGGTCAGTTTTGAGCAAGTTATTTCACTTCATAAAATTGCGAGTCATCATCTTTTTTCGCAAATTTTTGCTCATATTCAGCTTTCGCTTGTTCATCGCCTGCATCTAATTTTGATTGAAGCGTGTCGCAAGGTTTATCACAATCACAAGCTTTGTCAATACCAAGGGTAGATAAACCACCGCAGCTGCCTTTTAAACTTTGTTTTTTGATAATAAAGCCGATAGACATCAACAATATAATTGCGACGAAAGCGATTAAAGTAAAAAATAAAGTTTGCATAACTATTCTTTTGTTTCTGTTAATTTTTTGAAAGCAGAGGATGATTTGGTAACAAAACCATTATCTGTTCTAATGATTAAATAAACGGCAAGATTATTTTTCTCAGCCACTTCTAACGCCTTGTCTTCCCCCAGCACAAATAACCCTGTAGATAAGCCATCTGCAGTCATTGAGGTTGGTGCAAGTACCGTAATTGAGGCTAAATGATGCTGAATTGGATAACCTGTTTTCGGATCAATTTCGTGCGCAAAGCGTTTGCCATTTTCTTCAAAGTAAATACGGTAATCGCCAGAACTTGCCATTCCCATATTGTTTAATCCAATGACAGCTTCAGCCGCTCTTTCGCCTGTTGTAGTTGGTTTTTCAATGGCAATCTGCCAAGGTTTACCTTCAATATTTTTTCCTTTCGCACGAATTTCACCGCCGATTTCAACCATGTAATTCTGAGCATTTAGTTGTTCTAACTTTTCAGCCACCTGATCAACGCCAAAACCTTTAGCAATTGACGATAAATCTACGTAAACTTGAGGAAGTGCTTTGCTTAATGTCGGTTTTGCACCACTCATATCAAGGGCAATTTTATCAATGCCAACCCAGGCTTGGCGTTCAGCTAATTGTTCTGGTGTAGGTTGTTTTTCGGGGCGTTTTTCAGGACCAAATCCCCATAAATTTACAACTGGACCAACAGTTACATCCAACGCGCCTTCGGTCACTTTATTTAAACGAATCGCTTCAGCTAATACTTTGGCAAAATCTGCTGAAATCTCAATCGGTGTGTTCACTTGGGTATTTTGATTGAAGCGGCTCAATTCCGAATCTTTTTTGTAAGTGGACATTTTCGCATTCACATCTTTTAAGATTGCTTCAATTTCTTCATGCGTCTTTTCAGATGTTGCTTTTATTGAACCATCATCAAGGTATTTAACATGATAAGTTGTCCCCATTGTTTTACCGCTTAAAGAGATAACTTTTGTTTCTTTTTGACAAGCAGCAAGACTTAATGCCATTGCTACCGCTATGATACCGCTTATTAATTTTTTCATCTGGATTTCCTAAATTTGTGAATTACTGGCAAACTCAACAAAACTTACCTGTAATCATAGAAAATTTTTAAAAACATCTTAAATTTTGACCGCACTTTATCACAAAGTGCGGTCAGCTTTTATGATGAATTGATTAACTAAAATCAGCCACCAAAGTCATCTAATAAAATGTTTTCATCTTCAACACCAAGATCTTTCAACATTTTAATTACAGCTGCATTCATCACTGGAGGCCCACACATATAGTATTCACAGTCTTCTGGTGCTTCATGATTTTTCAAGTAGTTTTCATAAAGTACATTGTGAATAAAGCCTGTATAGCCAGTCCAATTATCTTCAGGCAATGCATCTGAAAGTGCCACATGCCATACAAAGTTTGGATTTTCAGCTTGTAATTGGTCAAAGTCTTCTTGATAGAATATTTCACGTTTAGAACGTGCACCATACCAGAACGACATTTTACGTTTAGAATGTAAACGTTTTAATTGGTCGAAGATATGTGAACGCATTGGAGCCATACCCGCACCACCACCGATAAATACCATTTCTGCATCAGTTTCTTTCGCGAAGAATTCACCAAATGGACCAGAAATTGTGACTTTATCTCCTGCTTTTAATGACCAAATGTAAGAAGACATTTGACCTGGAGGCGCATCAGGTTGGCGTGGTGGTGGAGTCGCAATACGAACGTTAAGCATAATGATACCTTTCTCTTCAGGGTATGAAGCCATTGAGTACGCACGGATAATATGCTCGTCCACTTTAGAGACATAACGCCATAAATCGTATTTATCCCAGTCTTCGTGGTATTCTTCAGGAATATCGAAATCTTTATAGTTTACCACATGTGGCTCAGCTTCGATTTGGATATAACCACCTGCGCGGAAAGGCACTTCCTCGCCTTCAGGGATCGCTAATTTAAGTTCTTTGATAAAGGTTGCTTTGTTATCATTAGAAATAACAGTACATTCCCATTTTTTCACGCCGAAGATTTCTTCTGGAAGTTCAACTTCCATATTACCTTTTACATTAACTTGACAAGCTAGACGATAACCTTCTTTTGCTTCACGTTTGTTAATGTGAGAGAGTTCGGTTGGAAGAATTTCTCCACCGCCATTTTTCACTTTAACAATACATTGACCACAAGAGCCACCGCCACCGCAAGCAGAAGACACGAAAATACCTTTACTTGCTAAAGCCCCTAATAATTTGCCACCTGCAGGTAATGTGATCGCTTTTTCAGGATCGTCATTGATGTCGATAGTAATATCACCAGAATCGACTAATTTTGATTTCGCAAATAAGATGATTGCCACTAACACTAATACAATAACCGTGAATGCGGCAATACCGAGTGCAAGAATTACTGAATCGCTCATTGATTACACTCCTTATAATTGAATACCAGAGAAAGACATAAAGCCTAGTGCCATTAAACCAACAGAGATAAAGGTAATACCTAAACCTTTTAATCCAGCAGGAATATCAGCGTATTTCATTTTTTCCGTTAAGCCAGCAAGCGCTACAATCGCTAACATCCAACCTAAACCTGAGCCGAAACCATACACGATAGATTCAGGGAAATTGTAATCACGTTGAACCATGAAAGATACCCCACCAAAGATCGCACAGTTTACTGCGATTAAAGGTAAGAAAATCCCTAATGCGTTATAAAGAGATGGCATAAATTTATCTAACACCATTTCAAGAATTTGCACTAAACCAGCAATAACCCCAATGAAAGTGATGAAGTTTAAGAATGATAAATCTACACCTTCAATTAAAGCATTTTCTTTTAGTACATTTGCATAAATTAATTGGTTTACTGGCACTGCGATACCAAGAACGAAAGTTACCGCAATCCCAAGACCAAACGCAGTGGACACCTTTTTAGATACCGCTAAGAAAGTACACATTCCTAAGAAGAAAGAAAGTGCCATATTTTCAATGAAGACTGCCTTAACAAATAGGCTAATATAATGTTCCATTGATTACTTCTCCTGTTGTTCTGGTTTCCAAGTTCTTAATCCCCAGATCACAAATCCGATGATAAAGAATGCACTTGGTGCAAGTAGGAATAAACCATTTGCTTGATACCAGCCACCATTTTGAATAGTTTCGAAAATCATCATACCAAATAATTTACCTGAACCGATAAGTTCACGGAAAAATGCTACGATAATTAACATCGAACCATAACCTAAGCCATTTCCGATACCATCTACAAAACTTTCAACTGGAGGGGATTTCATCGCAAATGCTTCAGCACGCCCCATTACGATACAGTTAGTAATAATCAAACCAACGAATACTGAAAGTTGTTTAGATAAACCATAAGCATAGGCTTTTAGAATTTGATCCACTACGATAACAAGCGAAGCGATGATTGCGAGCTGTACAATAATACGAATGCTGTTAGGGATATAATTGCGGATTAGGGAAACAAATAAGTTTGATAATCCAGTTACTAAGGTAACTGCAATCGCCATAACAAAAGCAGTTTCTAATTTTGTTGTTACAGCTAATGCAGAACAAATCCCTAAGATTTGCAATGCAATAGGGTTGTTTTTAGCAATTGGCGATAACAACAGATCTTTATAACTTGTTTTTCCAGACATTAGTTTTCTCCTGAATGAAGTTTTTCAAGATATGGACCAAAGCCATCTTTGCTGAACCAATAATTAAAGGTACCTTGAACACCATTACCTGTTAAAGTTGCACCAGATAAACCATCAATGCTATGTTCATCTTGTGGAGCTTGACCTTTCACAATACGAATGGCAGGTTGATGTTGCTCATCAAATAATTTTTTACCTTTAAATAGACTTGCCCAGTTTGGATTTTCAATTTCTCCGCCCAATCCCGGTGTTTCTCCGTGTTGATAGTAAGTGATTCCATTAATAGTATTACCATCTGGTTGAACAGATACTAAGCCATACATCACTGACCACAAGCCAGTGCCATAAATTGGTAAAATAACTTGTTGAGTTTGACCCTGTTCATCTTTTACAAGATAAACTTCAGTTGTTTTGCTACGAGAACGAATACGTGCTTTATCCGCATCAGCAGGAATTGCTTGTTGGCTATCATCTGCTTGTTGTGTGTATTCGCCTGTTGCTAAATTAACGAAACGCGGCTCAATAAATTTTGCATAAGTTTCTTTTACATTCGTGTTTTCTTGTAAAAGACCAGCTACATTTAAGATATTTTTTTGTTTATCGAGTAACTTTTGTTCTTCTTGTGCAGGCTTTAACATTACTGCGGAACCAGCAACAATAATGGAACAAACTAAACTCAGTAGTAGCACAACAAGGATTGTGCCGCCTACGCTGTCTTTATTAAACTTAGCCATTTGTTCTTGCTCTCCGACGTTTGATATTTGCTTGAACAACGATGTAGTCGAAAATCGGTGCAAATAAGTTTGCAAATAAAATCGCTAACATCATTCCTTCTGGATAGGCTGGGTTTACAGTACGAATTAATACAGCCATTACGCCAATTAATGCACCGTACCACCATTTACCAGTATTAGTAAAAGATGCTGAAACAGGATCGGTCGCCATAAATACCATACCCAATGCAAATCCACCTAAAACAAAGTGCCAATGCCAAGGCATTGAGAACATAGGGTTAGTCTCTGAGCCAATTAGGTTAAACAAGGTTGAGGTTGCAATCATGCCAATCATCACACCAGCAATAATGCGCCAAGCTGCAATGCGAGTGAATACAATAACAGCACCGCCAATTAAAATTGCAAGGGTAGAAACTTCCCCCATTGAACCAGGTAAGTTACCAACAAAAGCATCCATCCAAGTAATTGGAGCGCCTGTTACGGTATGTTGCAATGCACCTTGACCACCTTGTGACCACTGTGAAAGTGCGGTTGCACCAGAGAAACCATCTGCGGCAGTCCAAACCGTATCGCCTGAAATTTGAGCTGGATATGCGAAGAATAAGAACGCACGACCAGCAAGTGCAGGGTTCATAAAGTTACGACCTACGCCACCAAAAATTTCTTTTGCAACAATGATACCAAAAGTAATACCTAATGCGGCTTGCCATAGTGGCAATGTTGGTGGAACGATCAAGGCAAATAAAATGGTTGAAACGAACATTCCTTCATTTACTTCGTGACCACGAACCACAGAGAATAACAATTCCCAAATAGTACAAACGGTAAATACCACTAAGTAAATTGGTAAAAAGAAAATTGCTCCAAGAGCCATTTTAGAGCCCCAAGTTGCATTGGCAGTTAAATCTAAACCTAATGAACTTGCAAGAGCATAGTGCCAATCGTTAGCAATTAGTTGATCTAAATTGCCTAATTGATTTAACGCTGGAATCGCTTGGTTACCCACATTGTACATCCCATAGAAAATCGCAGGGAACAACGCAAGGAAAACCGTAATCATCATACGTTTTGAATCTAACGCATCACGAACGTGAGTGTTTTTGTGCGTTACCGTACCTGGTGTATAAAGCAAGGTATAAATCGATTCAAAGATCGGATAAAGCTTGCTGTATTTACCACCGGGTAAAAACGCGGGTTCCATTTTTTCAAAAAGATTTTTCAAACCCATTTTTAACCTTCCTTCTCAATCTTATCTAAGACTTGACGCAAGATTGAACCGTATTCATATTTGCCTGGACAAACGAAAGAACATAACGCCAAGTCTTCTTCGTCTAATTCCAGACAACCTAACTCTTGAGCACCATCGGTATCGCCCACGATTAAATCACGTAATAATAATGTAGGTAAAATGTCCAATGGCATTACGCGCTCATAGCTACCGATTGGCACCATTGCACGTTCGCCACCATTTTCTGAAGTAGTAAAATTAAACAATTTTTTACTGAAGTGGCCTAATACGGTACGAGTCACAGAATATTTATTGGCTTGTGGCATAATCCAACCAAAAAATTCTTTTTCATTACCTTCAGCGATTACTGATACTTGCAAAGCATAGCGACCTAAATAATCATGTGAATCTTTTGCTATTTGACCACAAAGAACTGAGCCAGAAATTACACGATTTTTACCCGCACTTAATTCATTTTGGGTTAATTGAGAAAGATTAGCCCCGATTATTGTACGTACTAAACGAGGTTCTTTCACTTGAGGACCTGCAAGAGAAATTACTCGTTCTGAATAAAGTTCGCCTGTTGTAAATAATTTACCTACAGCGATCACATCTTGATAATTGATATGCCATACAGTTTTTTGAATACCGACAGGATCAATAAAGTGAATATGCGTCCCTACAAGACCAGCTGGATGAACACCAGTAAAATCATGAATCTGTAAATTTTCAAGATCAGCAGTTGGAATATTAGAATCGCCCGCTTTACATAAGTGTAATGGTTTTGAAGGGAATAGACGACTTAATACGGTTAAACCGTTAGTGAAGTCTTGCGAATATTCTTTTAATACGACAGAGGGATCGGCTGCTAATGGATTGGTATCCATCGCGTTTACAAAAATAGAAGATGCTTCACTTTCAATGGATGGAACTTTACTAAATGGACGAGTACGTAATGCCGTCCATAAGCCAGATTCTATCAAGTTTTGTTTTACTTGTTCAGAAGAAAGTGTATTCAATTGTTCTGTGCTATACTTTGCAAAAGTGATTTTTTCATCACCTTCTACATTAATAACAACAGATTGTAATACCCGTTTTTCGCCACGATTGATTGCAGTGATGGTACCGCTTGCAGGGGCTGTAAAAATTACACCAGGATTTTTTTTGTCTTCAAAAAGTACTTGACCTTTTTTCACAACATCGCCTTCGCGCACCTTCATTGAAGGACGCATCCCCACATACTCCTCACCTAGAATCGCAACTTGATTCACAGCGTTGCCGCTATGGATTACTTGTGCTGGTTTTCCCGCGATTGGGAGATCCAAACCTTTCTTAATTGTAATCATACTATTTGCACTACTTTTCAAGGTTAAAAATACAATTGCTAATATAGTAAAAATACCCTAGAAGCAATCTCACGTTTGAGTGTGACAAACCGCTAAAAAAACATTAATGTCACAAAATAAAAAACTCAAATGGATTGATTTCAAAGTTAATAATTTTACCGAGAAATCGAATTTGGACTAAATTAAACGCCTTATTCTAGCGAAAATCTCTGTTTTTCGCTACTTAAACAGAGGGTTTTTTGTTAGAACTTTTGCGATATATCAAAAATGTTACATTTTTATAACAAAATTAACGCCCAATACCTGCACATTTTGTTGAGTGCGGTACAGTTTCATTTTGTGCTTTCCATTCTTCTGGAGTGAATAAATGTAATGCTAATGCGTGAATACTATGATTTAATTCTTCGTTCAATAATTGATAAATACGCTGATGACGTTGTACTTTTCGAATATTTTTAAAGTCTGCGCTGACAATAACGCATTTAAAATGTGATTCAGAACCTCGATTAGAGTGATGTAAATGGCTTTCATTTTCTATTGCTAAAAAGTGCGGTTGAAATTCTTTTTGAATTTTTTGCTCAATAATTTGTTGAATTGACATTATAAGTTCTCCACAAAAACTACAATGAAACGCTATACATTAATAAGGAAGTTTGTAAGAATAGCACAATTCTAATTGATTTATGGGGAAACTATGACATTAGTAAACAAAATTAAAACATTATCATCAGTAGGTATTCTAGCGGCTACATTATTTCTTGCAGGCTGCCAAGCACAATCAAATATATTAGCATTTACACCGCCTGCGCCAAGTGCTTCAATGAATGTTAATCGAACTGCCGTTGTATCTGTTACAACAAAAGATAGCCGTGCAATACAAGAGATTGCAAGTTATACGAAACACGGGGAACTGATTAAATTAAATGCATCCCCAAGTGTTACACAATTATTTCAGCAAGTGATGCAGCAAAATTTAATTAGTAAAGGTTTTAGAGTTGGGCAATTAAATGCTTCAAATGCGTGGGTAACTGTGGATGTGCGTGAATTTGGTACGCAAGTAGAACAAGGTAATCTTCGTTATAAACTTAATACCAAAATTCAAGCGACAGTTTATGTACAAGGTGCGAAAGGTTCGTATAATAAATCATTTAATGTCACGCGTTCACAAGAGGGCGTATTTAATGCGGACAATGATGAAATTCATAAAGTGCTATCTCAAACTTTTAATGATATTGTGAACAATATTTATCAAGATCAAGAAGTTGCGGCTGCGATTAACCAATATTCTAATTAATCACATATCTACAGTGAGGAAGATTGAACAATCTTCCTCTTTTTCTATCACGCTATTTTATTCTACATACTAGGCTTCACATAAAATCATTTCAAACTAATCATCTGTTCAAAAGAATAAAAAATATTCATAAAACCAATTAAATCAATTTATAGCATTCTTTATAAAAATTAGGCAAAATACGGAAAATTTTTGAGTTCAAAAAAGGATCAAACTATGACTAAACATTATGATTATATTGCTATTGGCGGTGGCAGTGGCGGTATTGCGTCTCTAAATCGAGCAGCAAGCTATGGAAAAAAATGTGCAATCATTGAAGCAAAACATCTTGGCGGCACTTGTGTAAATGTAGGTTGCGTACCTAAAAAAGTAATGTTTTATGGCGCGCATATTGCAGAAGCAATCAACAATTATGCGCCAGATTATGGTTTTGATGTTGAAGTGAAAAAATTTGATTTTTCAAAACTGATTGAAAGTCGCCAAGCCTATATTAGTCGTATCCATACATCTTATAATAATGTATTAGCGAAAAATAATATTGATGTAATTAATGGTTTCGGAAAATTTGTCGATGCCCATACTATTGAAGTAACACTTGCTGATGGTGCAAAAGAGCAAGTAACCGCAGATCATATTTTAATCGCAACAGGTGGTCGTCCATATCGTCCAAACATTAAAGGACAAGAATACGGCATTGATTCAGATGGTTTCTTTGCATTAACCGAATTACCAAAACGTGCTGTTGTTATTGGTGCAGGCTATATTGCTGTTGAACTTTCTGGCGTATTAAACAGCTTAGGCGTGGAAACACATTTATTAGTGCGTCGCCATGCGCCAATGCGTAATCAGGATCCATTAATCGTAGAAACATTAGTGGAAGTGCTTGCACAAGATGGAATTCAATTACATACCAATTCTACCCCATCTGAAATTGTAAAAAATGCAGATGGTTCACTTACTGTAAAATGTGATGGTCAATCTGATGTTACCGTAGATTGCGCTATTTGGGCGGCAGGTCGTGTTCCAGCGACAGATAAAATTGGCTTAGAAAATGCAGGTGTAGAAACAAATGAACACGGCTATGTCAAAGTAGATAAATATCAAAATACTAATGTGAAAGGCATTTATGCGGTAGGCGATATTATTGAAAACGGCATTGAATTAACACCAGTTGCAGTTGCAGCAGGTCGTCGCCTTTCTGAGCGTTTATTTAATAATAAACCGACTGAATATTTAGATTACAGTTTAGTTCCAACCGTTGTATTTAGCCATCCGCCTATCGGCACTGTAGGTTTAACTGAACCGCAAGCGATTGAGCAGTACGGCGCAGAAAATGTTAAGGTATATAAATCTTCTTTCACAGCGATGTACACTGCGGTAACTCAACATCGCCAACCGTGCAAAATGAAATTAGTTTGTGTGGGTAAAGATGAAAAAGTTGTGGGTTTACATGGTATTGGTTTTGGTGTAGATGAAATGATTCAAGGATTTGCAGTAGCAATCAAAATGGGCGCAACAAAAGCTGATTTTGACAATACGGTGGCAATTCATCCAACAGGTTCAGAAGAATTTGTAACAATGCGTTAATTGTTCAAATGAAAGAAGAAAAAGGCAGTAAGGTTATACTGCCTTTAAAGAAGTGAGAAATATCTATTTTCAGGATTTGTTTCTGTCATTTATGGAAATAAATCCTGTTTATTTTTTATATGCCAAGATTTCGCCCATGCGAACAGGTTCATTTACGCTTAAATGCTCAGCCAAACGCACTTGATTTGCTTGGAATAAATTAATTACTGTTGAACCAAGTTGGAACCAACCCATTTCTTGACCTTTCAATAATTTGACCGCACTTTCGCCTTCATAAGTCCAAGTTTTCACTTCGTTGTGGCGTGGTGGATTAATTAGGCCTGCCCAAGTTGTGCCAATACTTGCAGTGATGGTTGCGCCGACTAAAATTTGTACCATTGTGCCAAATTCAGTATCAAATACACAAATCACACGTTCATTACGTGCAAATAAATTTGGTACATGTTGGGCTAAAAATGGATTCACAGAGAATAAATCGCCTGGCACATAAATCATTTTGCGTAGCGTAGCATCGCACGGCATATGTACTCGGTGATAATCACGAGGAGAAAGATAAGTAGTGGCAAATTCCCCATTTTTAAAGGTTTCCACTAATTCTTTATCTTCTGCCAATAAGTCTTCTAGGCTGAAAAAATGCCCCTTAGCTTGCAATAAAAGATTATCGTCAATATGACCGCACTCACTAATGCGACCGTCTGCTGGTAAACAAAGTGCGGTTGGATTTTGATTAATTGGACGTGCGTTTTCTTTTAACGGGCGAGTAAAAAATTCATTAAAACTTGCGTAATCAGAAAATTGTTCTTTTTGCGCAATGCTCATATCAATGTTGTATTTTTTCGCAAAAGCTTTAATTACAAAATGTGTTGTTTTGCCCCATTTTTGTTTAGCAAACCAGCCAGCAATTTGAGTTAAATAAATTTGCGGCATGACATATTGAAATGCCACTTTTAAGCGTTGCCAATAAGAATTTGAAGTCATCATTATCTTTCCTTGTTAAAAAAAGAGGCGTGATTATAGCAATTTTTATCAAAGTGCCAACTTTTTTGATAATTAGAAATTTTTCTCTCGTTATTATCCAATAAAAATGTGATTTCCCTTTGACTATCTTCGCAACAACGGGTAATATTCACGCCCTATGCAAAAGGTAAAACTACCCCTAACCGTTGATCCGGTAAAAGATGCTCAAAGACGGCTTGATTATGTTGGTTATTATTCGGCAAATCAGCTTGAGCGTTTGGCGGAATCAGTGGTAAACGTGCTCAGCGATGCACAGGTAACATTATCGTTTTATGTTGATCCACAAAAATTAGTGGTGATGAAAGGTAAAGTACAGATTGATATCGAGCTTGAATGTCAGCGTTGTAACGAACCTTACAAACAAACATTGGAATGTGAGTTTACTTATAGTCCAGTGGCTAATTGGGATCAGGCTGATGACTTGCCCGAAATTTATGAGCCAATCGAGTTCAATGAGTTTGGCGAAATAGATTTAATTGGCACGGTGGAAGATGAGCTAATTTTAGCTTTGCCGCTTGTACCAATGCATTCATCTGAACACTGTGAAGTGTCCGCGCAGGAACAGGTTTTTGGCGAATTGCCTGAAGAATTGGCAAAAAAACCGAACCCGTTCGCTGTATTAGCTAATTTAAAGCAAAAGTAAATTAAATTTAGGAGTATAGCCAATGGCTGTTCAACAAAACAAAAAATCTCGTTCACGTCGTGATATGCGTCGTTCACACGATGCTTTAACAACTGCTGCTGTATCAGTAGATAAAGCAAGCGGTGAAACTCACTTACGCCACCACGTAACTGCAGACGGTTACTATCGTGGTCGTAAAGTGATCAATAAGTAATTTTTTACTTATAGGTGTTCACTTGAACCGTCTAACCTTGGCGTTAGATGTGATGGGCGGGGACGTTGGTCCCCGTATTACTATCTGCATTCCATTAACATCGGAAAATAATCCGGTGTCGTCTTATCTCTTACTTGGCGATAGTCCATAGATTTTTTTCCTTTTTAATCGCTTATCTTATTGAGTATGAATAGTAGAATTTTATCCACCGGTAGCTATCTGCCGAGTCATATTCGCACAAATGCGGATTTAGAAAAAATGGTTGATACATCAGATGAATGGATTGTCACTCGTTCTGGTATCCGTGAACGTCGTATCGCAGCGGCAGATGAAACTGTTG
Organism: Haemophilus sp. HMSC066A11; assembly: GCF_001811665.1. Classification (NCBI taxonomy): domain Bacteria; kingdom Pseudomonadati; phylum Pseudomonadota; class Gammaproteobacteria; order Pasteurellales; family Pasteurellaceae; genus Haemophilus; species Haemophilus sp. HMSC066A11. The sequence goes on along the minus strand of NZ_KV805858.1, from coordinate 1,014 downwards.
CAACAATGGGATTTGAAGCGGCAAAAAATGCGATCGAAGCTGCTCAAATTAATCCTCAAGATATTGAACTGATTATTGTTGCAACTACAAGTCACTCACATGCTTATCCAAGTGCGGCTTGCCAAGTGCAAGGTTTATTAAATATTGATGATGCGATTTCTTTTGATTTAGCCGCAGCTTGCACAGGCTTTGTCTATGCTTTGAGCGTAGCTGATCAATTTATTCGTGCAGGCAAAGTGAAAAAAGCCTTAGTGATAGGCTCAGATCTCAATTCTCGTAAATTAGATGAAACAGATCGCAGCACTGTTGTGCTATTTGGTGATGGTGCGGGTGCTGTAATTTTAGAAGCGAGTGAACAAGAAGGAATTATCTCCACCCATTTACACGCTTCAGCAGATAAAAATAATGCCCTTGTTTTAGCTCAGCCAGAACGTGGTATAGAAAAATCTGGCTATATCGAGATGCAAGGTAACGAAACCTTCAAATTGGCAGTTCGTGAACTTTCAAATGTGGTGGAAGAAACACTTTCAGCCAATAATTTAGATAAAAAAGATTTAGACTGGCTTGTGCCACACCAAGCAAATTTACGTATTATTACAGCAACAGCTAAAAAATTAGAAATGGATATGTCGCAAGTGGTGGTAACGTTAGATAAATACGCTAATAACAGTGCAGCAACTGTTCCTGTCGCTTTAGATGAGGCTATTCGAGATGGCCGTATTCAACGTGGGCAGTTACTATTATTAGAAGCCTTTGGCGGTGGTTGGACTTGGGGTTCAGCGTTAGTGAGATTTTAGTTGATTTGATATAATTATTGATGATTTTAAAGTGCGGTAAAAATTGACCGCACTTTTTGTGTTAAATGTCAGGGGTTCGCCTGGCGGCGACCTACTTTCTTTTACTCGTGTAAAAGAAAGTAGGCAAAGAAAACACGCCCCAATTAAATCGCTGTTCTTTGCTTTGTTTCAATTTTCTTAACGGCAATTTGCTGAACTCGCTACGCTCAAACAGACG
>NZ_KV805857.1:0-241 GCF_001811665.1 Haemophilus sp. HMSC066A11 | reverse complement strand
CATCAATAAAACAACTAACAAGGAGTAAAAATGAAAACTATCACATTAAACATAAAAGGCATACATTGCGGCTGTTGCGTAAAAAGTCTTACTCAAGTTTTAACTGAATTAGATGGTGTACAATCTGCTGATGTGCAATTAGAGGGTAAAGTAAATATTACTTTTGATGAAAATCGAGTCAATGTTGCACAGCTGATTGAGGTCATTGAAGATGCTGGATTTGACGCCACAGAGTAAAAAA
>NZ_KV805856.1:213473-270928 GCF_001811665.1 Haemophilus sp. HMSC066A11 | reverse complement strand
TTTTACTCCTTGTTAGTTGTTTTATTGATGGTTAAACTATAAACCTTTACATAAGGTTAAGGTCAAGAAGTTTTTTATGAATATTAGTGAAGCCGCAAAATTAGTAGGTTTATCTACAAAACAAATCCGTGATTATGAAAAAATAGGGTTAATTAAACCCGCTGTTCGCAGTTTGTCAGGCTATCGAAATTATGGAGAAAGTGATTTAGAAAGGTTGCATTTTATTCGACACTCACGCAATGTTGGGTTTTCGTTACATCAAATCGCACAATTATTAGCACTACAAGATAATCCTAAGCGTAGCTGCCGAGAAGTGAAAGTGCTAACTGCTCAACATATTGCGACATTAAATCAACAAATAGAACAGTTACAAAAAATGGTACAAAAATTGCAGCACTGGCACGACAGTTGTCAGGGCAATGACAACCCTGAATGTTTAATTTTGAATGGCTTGAACGGATAAGTGAAAAGTGCGGTTAATATTCCCAGCTTTCTGGATCGACACCTAATTCACGCATAAGCACTTTGGCATCTTCAGGGATTTCATCATTACGCTCTTTCATTAAATCTGCATCGGTGGGTAAAGGTTGTCCTGTGAATGCGTGTAAGAATGCTTCACAAAGCAATTCACTGTTAGTTGCGTGACGTAAACTTTTTAATTGGCGGCGAGTGCGTTCATTCGTCAAAATTTCCAGTACTTTAATGGGAATAGATACTGTAATTTTTTTTACTTGCTCACTTTTTTTGCCGTGTTCTGCATAAGGGCTGATATATTTTCCGTCCCAATTCGCCATAATTTCCCTTAAGTGCTTATTGATAACCTTACAAATTGTCCGTATTCTAATTAAAAATCAAATAAATAACAATCTAGACGGCTAAACTTCCAAAATAAGTTCTTAAAAAAAGTGCGGTAATTTTTTATATTAAATGCTAATAAAAGCTAGACAGCGTAGGGTTTTAGTGGTAATTTACGCGCCATTCAAAGGGTGCAAGCCCACCATTCGAATAATCAATTCTTATTAATTCCAACATTTATTCATTATGCATTTAACAGAACTTAAAAATACGCCTGTTTCTGATCTTGTGAAACTCGGCGAGGAGCAAATGGGCTTAGAAAATTTAGCTCGTTTGCGTAAACAAGATATTGTCTTTGCAATCTTAAAACAGCACGCCAAAAGTGGCGAAGATATTTTCGGCGGTGGTGTGTTAGAAATTTTACCAGATGGTTTTGGTTTCCTTCGTTCTGCCGACAGTTCCTACCTTGCAGGCCCTGATGATATCTATGTTTCCCCAAGTCAAATTCGCCGTTTTAATCTTCAAACTGGTGATAAAATCGAAGGTAAAATTCGTCCACCAAAAGAAGGCGAACGCTATTTTGCACTTTTAAAAGTTGATCAAGTTAATGATGACAAACCTGAAGTGTCCCGTAGCAAAATCTTATTTGAAAACTTAACGCCATTACATGCTAACTCTCGTTTAAGAATGGAGAGAGGCAATGGCTCAACAGAAGATTTGACTGCCCGTATTTTGGATTTAGCATCCCCAATTGGTAAAGGTCAACGTGGTTTGATTGTTGCTCCGCCAAAAGCAGGTAAAACCATGTTGCTGCAAAATATTGCGCAAAGTATCACGCATAATTATCCTGATGTAGAGCTTATCGTGTTATTGATTGATGAACGCCCAGAAGAAGTGACAGAAATGCAACGTTCAGTAAAAGGCGAAGTGATTGCTTCTACTTTTGATGAACCCGCAACTCGTCACGTTCAAGTGGCTGAAATGGTAATCGAAAAAGCGAAACGTTCTGTAGAACATAAAAAAGATGTGGTCATTTTGCTTGATTCTATTACTCGTTTAGCGCGCGCTTACAATACAGTCACTCCAGCTTCAGGTAAAATTTTGTCTGGTGGTGTGGATGCTAATGCGTTGCATCGTCCAAAACGTTTCTTTGGAGCTGCACGTAATGTGGAAGAAGGCGGCAGTTTAACGATTATTGCAACAGCACTAGTTGATACTGGTTCGAAAATGGATGAAGTTATTTTCGAAGAATTTAAAGGTACAGGTAATATGGAATTACACCTTTCTCGTAAAATTGCAGAAAGACGCGTATTCCCAGCCATTGACTTTAAACGCTCTGGTACTCGTAAAGAAGACTTACTCACAACAGCGGACGAATTACAAAAAATGTGGATTCTTCGTAAGATTCTTAATCCAATGGATGAAGTGGATGCAATGGAATTCTTGATTGATAAGCTGATGATGGCGAAAACCAACGAAGAGTTTTTTGAAGTGATGAAACGTTCGTAAAAGTAACCGCACTTTTATGAAGAACAAGGGGAAAATATTATGTTTTCCCCTTTTTAATATCCGTAATATTTGACGAAATAAATGATGACAGCTGATAAGTTCATAAAAGGGGCAAAAGGTATAAATTCTTTTTTCTTTTTATGAATAAGCGAAAAACATATTCCAAGAACTGAGGCTAATAATAAAAAGTGCGGTAAGGTTTCTAAATGAATAAAACTTCCTAATGCCATTGCTAGCCAATAATCTCCCCGTCCAAAGGCTTCTTTTCCGTAATAGAATTTTGCAATCCAATAGATTGCGTAGAAAACAATAAAAAAACTTGCCGCACTTTTTATGCTTTCAGATAACGTAAGCAATGAAAAATTATTGTCTGCTCCAAATAAACCGATTGTAAGTAGCCATAAACAGAGTGTAGTAGAAATAAGTTGATAGTGCCAATCAAGATAACTGATTGCCCAAAGGATAAGAAGTGTGAGCCCTAGCCATATAGCGAAAGTAGAGTCCTTGAAGGCAATTTGTAAAAATATAAATTCTACCCCAACATTTAAAAAATACCTCAAAATATGACCGCACTTTTTTTGTTGAATAGAGGAAACGCTAGGCTGAAATGACAGAAAGTTTTGTGGAAATAATTCAATATAAGTCGCATAAATCTCTTGCTGTAAACGGGTAATAAAACCAGATAGGTAGAACCACAATGCGATCCCTAAGATACCGCCTAATAAAAACATTGTGAAGTAAATCATTGAATAACAGAGCCCATATTAAAGATAGGTAAATACATTCCCATCATAATAATTCCAATCAGACTGCCGATAATTACCATCATTAATGGTTCTAGCATTTGTGAGAGTAAGTCAATTTGATGATTAAGTTTTTCTTGGTAATTATCCGCAATATGCTCTAGCATCAAAGCGAGTTTTCCGCTTTGCTCGCCAATTTGTAACATTTGTTGTGCTTCCATCGGGAAAAGATCGCTACTTACACTATCAGAAAACGCATAGCCTTGAGAAACCCATTGTAAAATTGACCGGACTTCTTTATCTAATATGATGTCATTTACAAGCGTCTTGGTTTGCCACGTTTGTGTGCGAGGGAGAAAACTGTCTAGTGCTTGATTAAGCGGTACGCCAGCCTGTAACATAATTTGTAAACTGTGACTAAAGTTCACTAAACGTGAAAGTTTTTGAATTGTGCCAAAAATAGGCGTGATAGAAATAAGTTGATTTTTCTTTTGATGAAACCAAGTCTGGCGTTTTAGATAAAAGTAATAAAATAGAACAAAACTCAAAGCGAAAAATAGCAAAATGCCAATATTTTGCTTAAGAAAATTGGATATAGAGAGCAATATTGCAGTTATTGTTGGTAATTCGGCATTGTTGCCACTGTACATTTCAGCAAATTGAGGTACGATAAAAAGCAGTAATGCGAGTGTCAATAATAGAGAAATTCCCAATACCATTGAGGGATATAACATAATTTTCTGTAATTTGCGTTGTAAAGCCAAAGATTGACTACGGTGCGTGGCTATTTTTTTACAAACTACGGCAAGTTTTCCTGTCATTTCTCCCACTTGAATCAGTTGAATTTCTTGTTGTGTGAGATATTTTCCTTGTTGTTCAATGGCTTGTGAGAATGCTAAGCCAGATTCAATGGATTGAAGCAGTCGTTCAAGCCATTTGTTGAGCATAATTTGAGTACAATTTTGTTGCAAAATTTGTAGGCTGTTTTTTAACGGAATTACGGACTGTAGCAATGTCGCTAATTGATTGAGTAATTCACTGATTTCTGAATTTTTGGGTTTTGCCCCAAATTGCCAGTTTTGTTGTAATTTGATGTGAGTAAGCCCGCGGCTTATTAACTGAAAGTGCGCTTGTTGTTTCGTATCCGCAATAATTGAGCCTTTTTGTTTCTGATTTAATGCGTTACTACCTTGATAATAAAAGAGTTTTTTAGTCATGAGTTTTTACCTAACACACGTTCAATTTCTTTCTCATCTGTTATGCCTTGGCTAACTTTTTCCAAACCACTCTCTCGTAAATTCTCAAAATCCGTTTGATAGCCATTCTGTTGCCAATGTAGAAATTGATACACGCCGATTCGCCCTCGATAACCTTGATGGCAATCACAAGAATTTATTAAATTTCCACCGCACTTTGGACAGATTTTTCGTACAAGACGCTGTGCAATGACGAGTAGTAAACTGTTTTCAATTTCATGTTGTTGAATACCGAGTTGTTGTAAGCGAGAAATGGCAGATATTGCATCATTGGTATGTAAAGTTGAAAGCACCAAATGTCCCGTTTGAGCGGCACGTAGTGCAATCCTTGCACTTTCTTCATCTCGAATTTCACCTAGCATAATGATGTCGGGATCTTGACGTAAAAAAGCACGCAATAGACGGCTAAAATCTAATCCAATCTGCGGATTAATTTGGCTTTGAATAATACCATCAAGTTCAATTTCAATGGGATCTTCAGCGGTCATAATATGTTTATCAGGCGTATTTAGCCACTGAAGTGCGGTGTAAAGCGAGATACTTTTCCCACTTCCTGTGGGGCCGGTTACTAAAATTAATCCTTGTGGCTGGCTAAGTGAGCGTTGAAATGCTTGTTGCTGATTTTCGGTCATACCCAGTTCAGCAAAGCTAAGTTCTACAGGTTTATTTTGTTGCGCTCGCAACACGATTTTTTCGCCCCAATGGGTTGGTAAGGTTGAAAGGCGAAAATCAAGAATATCGGAAAAAGTGGTTTTAAATTGAAATCGTCCATCTTGTGGAAGTCGATTTTCACTAATATCTAATTTAGCCAGTAATTTTAAGCGTGAAATAATACGATTGGCGAATATTTTGCTTATTAAGGGTTGTGGTTGTAAAACACCATCAATTCTAAACCGCACTTGAAACTGATCAGCCAAGGTTTCTAAATGAATATCAGAGGCATTTTTTTGTAAGGCAGATTCAAAAATCTGATTAAGTAAGCGGATAACAGGTTCATCATCTTCTTGTTCAAAATGGGTTTCTTGATGTTGATAGAATTTAACTTGCTCTTCCACTTGCATTTGGTGCGGAGTAAGTTGTTGTAACAGTTCTTTGAGTTGGCTGCTTTCTAACAAAATTGGTTCGACAGGTTTTCCTGTTATAAACGCAATGGTTTCACAAGCTGAAAGATTGGAGAGAGAATCAACCCCTAGCCAAAGACGATTATTTTCTTCTTTAAGTGGCAAAGCAAAATACCGCAAGAGCAAGGATTGTTGCTGCTGATTGCGTTCCCATAAATCTGGCGAGATCGTAAAGATCTCGCCATTTTGAGCGGTTACACGCTGAGTATGAAGTAAAGCATAGCTCGTCATTGTGTGACACTTCCGCAAAAATTTGCTGGAAATAAAGAGGCATCCGTTCCTTTGCAAGTTGTTGTCCAAGTTACACCTGTTGCAGCATTACCTGTAGCTTGCAAAATATATTCCATATTTGCCAATGTGCCATCCCCTTTTACTGTTATTGCACCGTTGCTTGTTGTCACTGATTTTACATAGCCTTTTGCTGTGGTTATATCTGCTGCAATACCATTTTTTCCACCCGTACAGTTTGTTGTTTCATTTGTGCTATATACACATAATTCCACATCAGCCTTATAAGGCGCTGACGCTTGCAGTAATTCAGATACCGCTGCTTTTTTAGTATAATTTTGATAAGAGGGAATTGCGATAGTGGCTAAAATAGCAATAATTGCAATCACAATCATTAGCTCTATTAATGTAAACCCTTTTTTCAAGGTTTGCTGTGTTGTTAGTTTCATTCATTTTCCTTTTATTAAGCCTTTGTTAGCGACGACATTGTGAAAAGGAAAAATTTGTTTGTAAAATTGACCGCACTTTTTCTGCGATCCTGATCGTAAAAAAAGGAAAAAAGTATGCAAAAACTAAAAGATATTGAACAAGGTATATTGGATTGTCGGCAAATTCAGTCACCTCACTTCGATAAACGCCCAAATCCACAGGATATTTCCTTATTGGTTATTCATTATATTAGTCTGCCACCAGAACAATTTGGCGGCGGATATGTGGATGATTTTTTTCAAGGAAAATTAGATCCTAAGATCCATCCTTATTTTGCAGAAATTTATCAAATGCGTGTTTCAGCACATTGTTTGATCGAACGAAATGGGCGAATTACGCAATATGTCAATTTTAATGATCGCGCTTGGCACGCAGGCGTATCTAATTTTCAAGGACGAGAAAAATGTAATGATTTTGCCATTGGAATTGAGCTGGAGGGGAGTAATGAACAGCCTTTTACCGACGCTCAATATTTTTCATTGCAAGAGCTTACTAACGTAATAATGAAAAGTTACCCGAAGATTACGAAAAATCGAATTGTTGGACATTGCGATATTTCGCCAGGACGTAAGATCGATCCTGGTCAATATTTTGATTGGGAACGTTATTTATCCAGTGTAAAACAAACTGTATAAAAATTAAACATCAAATTTTGATGTATTCTGTGTATTATAAATACGTTCACTCTTTTAATTTTAACTAGTTGAATTAAAAGGAATAAATTTAAATCTGAAATTTTATTAAAAAAGTTAATTTGAGTTATACAGCATTATAGATTTTCTCAACCACAATTTTATCCACAGAAATATTGAATAACTCAAAGAGATGATAAAAAGATCTTTTGTGAATAAAACTGTTTTAAAAATTGTATTTTTTTACCGCACTTTCTTCCATTTTTGAATGTGAAAAGTGCGGTTTATTTTTGTTTAAGACCTTTTGGTTGGAAATAACCCTATTTATTTTGAAGTTTGATGTGATAAGGATCTTTGCCTGTTTTTACGAGATCAATTCACAATCAGAAATCCGTTATTCACAATGTTATCCACAACATAGGTACTTTTCGTCATATAAACAAAATAAGAATATTTTGTTGTCTAGAATTTTCCCCTCTCCGTAAAATTGTGTATTCTTAACCGCACTTTAGGTTCAAACCCAATGTGCGGTTATTTTTATTGATTTTCCTCTTTTCGCTTTTTGCGATTTTTTCTAAAATGTGATACTTTTTCGCCGTCAATAAGACATCAAACACAAATCAATATGAACGACGAACAGCAAAATTCAAACCAACCTGAAAATACGAAAAAGCCTTTTTTCCAATCTTTATTCGGTCGCTTTTTTCAAGGCGAACTAAAAAATCGTGAAGAACTTGTGGAAGTGATTCGCGATTCAGAACAAAACGATTTAATTGATCAAAATACGCGTGAAATGATTGAAGGCGTGATGGAAATTGCGGAACTTCGTGTTCGTGATATTATGATTCCTCGTTCACAAATTATTTTTATTGAAGATCAACAAGATTTAAATACTTGTTTAAACACAATTATTGAATCCGCACATTCTCGTTTTCCTGTGATTGCCGATGCCGATGACCGCGATAATATCGTGGGCATTTTGCACGCAAAAGATTTATTAAAATTTTTACGTGAAGATGCCGAAGCGTTTGATTTATCTTCATTATTGCGCCCCGTCGTGATTGTGCCAGAAAGCAAAAGAGTGGATCGTATGTTAAAAGATTTTCGCTCTGAGCGTTTCCATATGGCCATTGTGGTGGATGAATTTGGTGCAGTGTCAGGGCTTGTTACCATTGAAGATATTTTGGAACAAATTGTTGGCGATATTGAAGATGAATTTGATGAAGAAGAGATTGCGGATATTCGTCAGCTTTCTCGTCATACTTATGCTGTGCGTGCACTCACCGATATTGATGATTTCAATGGGCAATTTAATACGGATTTTGATGATGAAGAAGTGGATACCATTGGCGGTCTGATTATGCAGACTTTTGGTTATTTACCAAAACGTGGGGAAGAAATTATTTTGAAAAATCTTCAATTTAAAGTGACTTCTGCAGATAGTCGTCGATTAATTCAACTTCGCGTGACAGTGCCAGATGAACATTTGGCAGAAATGAATAATGTAGATGAAAAATCTGAATAGGATTTTATTATCAATTAAATTTATGAATAAATATTTAACTTATTTTATTGCTTTTATATCGGGTTTAGTCGGTGTTTTTGCCTTTTCGCCATTTGATTATTGGCCTTTAGCCTATGTGTCTTTACTCGGTTTACTTTATGTCGCTAAAAATCCTAAAAAATCCACCGCACTTTTATCCACTTTCTTGTGGGCGATGGGATTTTTCTGCTTTGGAGTAAGTTGGCTTAATGTTAGTATCCATCAATTTGGCGGTGCGTCTTTAGGGGTAAGTTATTTCCTTGTCGGTTTGCTTGCGGCTTATCTTGCCCTATATCCAATGCTTTTTACCTATTTAGTTCAGCGTTTCAAAGTGCAAAGTGCGGTAATTTTTGCCGTGATTTGGACATTGACAGAATTTTTACGGGGTTGGATTTTTACTGGTTTTCCTTGGCTTCAATTTGGTTATACACAAATTGACAGCCCATTTTATGGTATCGCCCCGATTTTTGGGGTAACAGGATTGACATTCTTTACCCTTTGGGCAAGTGCGGTCATTTTTAATCTCGTTTCCTCTTTGTTTAAAACGAAAAATTTTAAATTAGTTTTAGCGAATGCTTTGTTATTGATTATTGTAGGGGGATTAAGTGCTTATTCATCGCGAATTCACTTTGTAAAATCTGTTGAAAATAAGGCAATTTCAGTCACGCTTGCGCAAGGCAATATTGAACAAAATCTTAAATGGGATCCTAATTATTTCTATTCTACTTTGGCAATTTATCAAAAATTAATCGCAGAAAATCTTGGTAAAACCGATTTAATTATTTTGCCTGAATCAGCCTTGCCAACCCTTGAAAATACAATTACACCATTTTTTGAAAAATTAGAGCATGCTGCTAAAGAAACTAAAACGGAGATTATGATTGGAACGGTATTCCAAGATACAAAATCTGGTAAGTTATTAAATTCAATTATGACTACTGGAAACCCAGATTTTCCTTATAAACCAGATACGCCAAATCGTTATAATAAACATCATCTCGTGCCTTTCGGGGAATATGTTCCGCTAGAAAGTATTTTACGACCGCTTAATTCAGTGTTTAATTTACCAATGTCAGCATTTCAAAGTGGAGAGGCTGTTCAACCCTCTTTAATCGCAAAAAAACGTGCTTTTTCGCCAGCAATTTGTTATGAAATTATTTTCGGCGAGCAAGTGCGACAAAATTTGAAACAAGATACGGATTATTTGCTCACCTTATCTAATGATGCGTGGTTTGGCGATTCTATTGGGCCTTGGCAACATTTACAGATGGCAAGAATGCGCGCTTTAGAATTAGGCAAACCGCTTATTCGTGCAACAAATACGGGGATTTCAGTTTTTGTTGATGCGCAAGGTAAGGTATTAGCACAAGCCCCGCAATTTATTGAAACAACTTTGACTTATAAAATTGCACCTGCGGAAGGCAAAACCCCTTATTCTGTGTTAGGAAATATGCCTTTGTATGCTTTATCTTTATTGTTTTTACTCTTGCACAGTATGATGGCGTTTATTCGTCGTAAGATGAATATCTTATAAAAACACCAGTTAAAATGACCGCACTTTTTCATTCATATAAATAAACATTATGCGCATACCAAGAATTTATCATCCAATATCCCTTGAAAATCAAACTCAATGTTATCTTTCAGAAGATGCGGCAAATCACGTTGCTCGAGTGTTAAGAATGACAGAAGGCGAACAGCTTGAACTCTTTGATGGTTCTAATCATATTTATCCAGCAAAAATTATTGAGTCAAATAAAAAGTCCGTAAAAGTAGAGATTTTGGGGCGTGAGCTTGCGGATAAAGAATCCCATTTAAAAATCCATTTAGGACAAGTGATTTCTCGCGGAGAACGAATGGAATTTACTATTCAAAAATCCGTAGAATTAGGGGTAAATGTGATTACGCCATTATGGTCAGAACGCTGTGGCGTAAAACTTGACGCAGAGCGGATGGATAAAAAAATCCAACAATGGCAAAAAATTGCGATTGCAGCTTGTGAGCAATGCGGTCGTAATAGCGTACCAGAAATTCGTCCCTTAATGAAATTGCAAGATTGGTGTGCAGAAAATGATGGTGCATTGAAATTGAATTTACATCCACGCGCGCACTATTCTATTAAAACCTTACCGACTATTCCTGCTGAGGGTGTTCGTTTATTAATTGGCTCGGAAGGTGGATTATCAGCACAAGAAATTGCCCAAACTGAACAGCAAGGATTTACTGAAATTTTATTAGGAAAACGTGTTTTACGCACTGAAACTGCATCACTTGCAGCGATAAGTGCATTGCAAATTTGTTTTGGGGATTTAGGCGAATGATGGAATTACAAGGAAAATTTTTGATCGCAATGCCACATTTAGACGATTATTTTAATCGCACGGTGGTGTTTATGTGTGAGCATAATGAACAGGGTTCAATGGGTTTGGTAATTAATCAGCCGACAGATTTAAGCATTGCGGAACTTTATTCAAAACTCAATTTTATGATGAAAAATGACCGCACTTTTGGTAATGAAATGGTGGTTGCGGGTGGCCCTGTGCATACAGAAAGAGGGTTTATTTTACATAAGAATACGCTTAATGCTTTTCAACATACTTACAAAGTCACAGAGGAACTTTCAATGACAACCTCCGCTGATGTGGTGGAAACGCTAGGTTCAACTTTTGCACCTGAAAAATATCTTGTTGCGCTAGGATGTTCAAGCTGGGGGGCTGGTCAGTTAGAAAAAGAAATCAGAGATAATGCGTGGTTGGTGGTGTCATCTAACGATCAAATTTTATTTGATATGCCCTATGAAGATCGTTATGCTGCAGCCAATCAGTTACTTGGTATTCATCCTTATAATTTTGCGTTAGCGCAAGTAGGGCATAGTTAATGGGAATTACCGCTCTGGCTTTTGATTTTGGCACTAAAAGTATCGGTTGTGCCATAGGACAAAGTATTACTGGTACAGCACAGGCCTTACCCGCTTTTAAGGCGCAAGATGGCATCCCAAATTGGGAAGCGATCGAAAAATGTTTGAAAGAATGGAAACCAGATGTTGTCATTGTTGGTCTTCCTTTAAATATGGACGGAACAGAACAAGATCTCACTCTACGTGCTCGTAAATTTGCAAATCGTTTACAAGGTCGTTTTGGCGTTAATGTTCATTTACAAGATGAACGATTAACCACCACGCAAGCTCGTAGTGAGATTTTTGAACGTGGTGGTTTTAAAGCATTAAAAAAAGGTAAAATCGATGGAGTGTCAGCTTGTTTAATTTTAGAGAGCTGGTTTGAATACGCTGAATATTAGATTAACATTGTAAAAATAAACTTCATTTTAGAATGATTAAAGCGCGATTTTATAATCTCGCTTTTTCGCCACCAAATTCATCTAATAAATTTTCGGTGAGTTTGGCTAAAATACCAGTCATCAGTACAAAATCTGCATCGAAACGCTGTGCAAAATCTTCTTTCAGAATATCATCATTTTTTTCCCGTACAGTATCTGCAAATTTTAAACGTTTGAGGGTGCAATCTTCGTTAAAAACGAAAGTTAAGGTATCCTCCCATTCTAAGGCTAATTTACTTACTACTTTTTTGCCATCTTGCAGAAGAGCGAGAATTTCTTCATTTTCTAAAGGTTGTTTTTTACAACGGATAACGCTGTCTTCCTGACTGCCACGAAGCTCGGCTTCTTCTAATGCAAGTAACCAATGCGGTAAAGTATCTTGAAGGATCCAATTGGTTAAAATCGTGCTGGGTTCATTAGCAAAGGCTAAAGGCACGACAGGGAGCGAACCTAAGGATTTACGCAGTAATGCGAGCGCATCTTCCGCGCGTTTACTTGATGCGGCATCAACATGAACAAGATTATTTTCCGTATCAATCCATAGCGCCGTATGCTGATTTTTACTAAACGCACGAGGCAATAAATTCATCACGACATCATCTTTTAATGTTTGTTTTTCTACCTTTTTAAGTTTGCGATTTTCTTTTTGTTCAAGGCTTTCAATGCGGTCATCTAATTCACGTTTGACCACATTTGCCGGCAAGATTTTTTCTTCTTTTTTGGCGATTAATAGAATTTGTTTTCCAACAGAAAAATAGAGTAAATCAGAACCTCTTAATGGAGCAGACCAGCCAAATTTACTTTGATCTTGAGCGCCGCAAGGATGAAATTGACAATCTTCCAGTTGAGTTTGTAGCTGTGCAAGATCCCAATCTAGGGGTTTAGTCAGTCTATAAGTCATTAAATTTTTGAACCACATCGTAACACTTCCTTCAATATAGGGTAGAATGTGCGGTATTATAGCCCATAAAAGTAGGAAAAACGATGCAACACAAATTGATTGCCTTTATTGGTGGCGGCAATATGGCACAAGCTATTATTCTTGGATTATTGAAACAAGGTTATCCTGCCGAGCAAATTATTGTGAATGATCCGAATGAAGAAAAAAGAGCATTTTTTGCCAATCTTGGCGTGGCAACTTCAGAAAATAATGTGGAAAGCGTAATTAAAGCGGAAGTTGTATTGCTTGCGGTAAAACCTCAAATGATGGCTGAAGTTTGTTCGCCACTAAGTGCGGTGGATTTTTCCGATAAATTGTTAATTTCCATTGCTGCGGGTATTTCAACTGAACGCTTGAACGCATTAATTCCAAGCCTAAAATCGATAGTGCGCGTCATGCCAAATACGCCCGCATTAGTGGGCGAAGGTATGGCGGGTTTATTTGCACCGAAAAATACGAGTGAAAATTACCGCACTTTTGCACAAGACTTATTGGGAGCAGTGGGAAGAACGGTTTGGGTGAATGATGAAACTCAAATGCACGCAGTCACTGCCGCGTCAGGAAGTAGCCCAGCCTATTTCTTTTTAATGCTGGAAGCGATGCAGAAAGCCTTAATCAAAATGAATATAGATGAGAAAACTGCCCGTGAATTAGTCCAGCAAGCCATGCTTGGTGCAGCCAAAATGGTGACAGAAAATCCGCAAATTGCGCTTTCAACTTTACGAGAAAATGTCACCTCGAAAGGTGGCACCACTGCGGCAGCGTTAGCAGTATTTGACGCACAACATTTTAATCAAACAATAGAGCAAGCTATGCAGGCTTGTTTGTCTCGTTCACAAGAAATGGAAACTTTATTCTGATGCAAGTTCGTCCTTTTTATTGGCTCGCACTGAGCTTTCTGGGTTACTACTGCGCTTATGGCGTGTTTTTGCCGTTCTTCCCCGCATGGTTGAAATCGCAACAATATGGTGAAGAAATGATTGGTTTGGTGATCGGGAGTGCTTATATTTTCCGATTTGCGGGCGGATTATTTTTTTCATCGCTGATTAAAAAAGCCAATCATATTATTAGTTCCTTACGCCTATTGGCGTTAGCATCGGCCATTATTATGGCGGCTATGAGTTTAGTTGCACATAATTTTTGGTTGTTGTTTATTGCTATCGGTTTGTATGCTTCTGTGAATTCAGCAGGAATGCCGATTGGGGATTCGTTAGCATCCACTTGGCAACGCCAAATCGGCTTGGATTACGGCAAAGTCCGTTTGATTGGTTCTTCTGCCTTTATCCTTGGCGTGGTGGTTTTTGGTGGAATGATTGGCTGGGTTGGCGAGCAAAATATCGTGTGGATTTTAACCGCACTTTTATCTTTCTATACCATCATTCAGCTTTTAAAACCCACCATTCCCCCAAAAGATGAAATACCTGAAGATGGCGTTCAAAATGATGTTGGTTTTATTGCTTTACTGAAAAATCCGATGACATTACGAGTCATGGTTGCAGTGGGACTGATTCAAGGCTCTCATGCGGCTTATTATGTTTATAGCACGATTTATTGGACAAGCATTGGGATCTCCGTTTCACAAACTAGCTTACTTTGGGGAATTGGGGTATTGGCAGAAATCGTATTATTTTTCTTCTCTCGTCGCTTATTTCAAAATATTTCTATCAGTGTGCTGCTTTATATTTCTGCGTTTGCGTGCGTTGGACGCTGGGCTGTAATGGGATATATTGAAGATTTTTGGTTGATATTCTTATTGCAACTTATACATAGTTTTACTTATGCCGTTTGCCATTATGCGATTGTTCGCTATATCACCACGCAACCGCAAAGCCATATTGCGAAGTTACAAGGTTTGTATAATGGTTTATCCAATGGTGTGCTCATTGCCATTTTCACCGCGATTGCTGGCATGATTTATCCAACTTCGCCAGCGATGACATTTGTATTTATGAGTATCATCGCGGCGGCTGCATTTTTTGTGATTCCACGCAAGTTAAATGCCTTTTTGATTGTTCAGCATAAATAGGACGCATCGCTTTCCTTGTAGAAAAGTAATATGAAAAATCTTGCACTTATTGATTTGTTCCTTAACGAATATTGGATTGAAAAAGGGCTTTCAGAAAATACCGTTCAATCTTATCGTTTGGATTTAACCTCACTTTGTGATTGGTTGGATAAAAACGACTTGTCTTTGGAAACCTTAGATGCTGTTGATTTACAAGGTTTTCTGGGTGAACGTTTGGAGAAAGGTTACAAAGCCACGAGCACTGCGCGAATGTTAAGTGCAATGCGTAAACTTTTCCAATATTTATATCGGGAAAAATATCGAGTGGATGATCCAAGTGCGGTGCTAAGTTCGCCTAAATTACCCAGTCGCTTGCCAAAATATTTAACCGAGCAACAAGTGTCAGATTTGCTCAATACGCCAGATGTTGAAGTCCCTTTGGAATTGCGTGATAAAGCAATGTTAGAGTTGCTTTATGCGACTGGGCTTCGTGTCACGGAGTTAGTTTCGCTTACGATTGAAAACATGAGCGTGCAACAAGGCGTGGTGCGAGTGATTGGTAAAGGGAACAAGGAACGTATTGTGCCAATGGGGGAAGAAGCTGCTTATTGGGTTCGTCAATTTATGCTTTATGGTCGTCCTGTTCTCTTAAATGGGCAGAGTTCTGATGTTGTGTTTCCAAGTCAGCGCACACAGCAAATGACTCGTCAAACTTTCTGGCATCGTGTAAAACATTATGCCATTCTCGCGGATATTGATGCTGATGCACTTTCTCCTCACGTTCTTCGCCATGCTTTTGCCACCCATTTAGTGAATCACGGTGCGGATTTACGCGTGGTGCAAATGTTGTTGGGGCATACAGATTTATCTACAACACAGATTTATACTCACGTGGCAAAAGAAAGATTGAAACGATTGCATGAAAGATTTCATCCTAGAGGATAATTTCGGGGTAAATTTTTATAGTTTTAAAGATTGATTGTGGATTTCTTATTGATTAATTAATTTGACACGCATCACAAATTTTGAATAAAAAATTAGACAGCTCAAGCATATTTTGCTATCTTGCGAAGAATTTCGACATTTGTTCTATCGAAAAGTAATTTTGGATTCTAAAATGAAAAAAATCACGCTTTTTTTTACCGCACTTTTATGCTTATTTTCAACTTCTGTTTTAGCCGAATCTAATTCAATGCCTAAACAATGTGAACAACTATTTAAAGAAACAGAGAATTTGATTGCCCAAGCAGAAAAACAACCTGGAACCCACATTCAAGTAAATAAAATCAAAAGTAAACTAAACCAAAGCAAACAACAAATTCTTCAAATGGAATTAGCGACTCAGTTAAAAAGTTGTGAAGTGGGTTTAGCAAAATTAAGTAATTTGAAAAGTTATAGTGAGTAATTAAAAAAGCCTTATTGAGTACAATAAGGCTTTTTTAGTGGTTAAATTTATCTAGTCTGATAATTTCTGCAAACCAAAATGACGATAAGTTTGTGATGTTGCAATACGACCTCTCGGCGTTCTTTGTAAAAAACCCTGTTGAATCAAATAAGGCTCTAACACATCTTCAATGGTATCACGTTCTTCGCCAATTGCAGCAGCAAGATTATCTAGCCCTACAGGGCCACCATCAAAACGCTCAATAACTGCAGACAACAACTTTCTATCTAAATAATCAAATCCAGCATCGTCTACATCTAGCATTGAAAGTGCTTGTTTTGCCACCTCTACAGAAATTACTCCCCCATTACGCACATCTGCATAATCACGCACACGTCGTAATAAACGGTTTGCAATTCGAGGCGTGCCTCGTGAACGACGAGCCACCTCGAAAGCGGCTTGTTGTTCTAATTCAAGATTTAAACAGCCCGCACTTCTTGCAACGATAGATGTTAAATCTTCTACAGAATAAAACTCCAAACGTTGCACAATACCAAAACGATCACGCAATGGAGAAGTCAAAGAACCCGCTCTAGTGGTCGCGCCAACCAAAGTAAAAGGGGGCAAATCTAATTTAATGGAACGAGCAGCGGGTCCTTCGCCAATCATAATATCCAACTGATAGTCTTCCATTGCTGGATAAAGGACTTCTTCAATAGCAGGGGAAAGTCGATGGATTTCATCAATAAATAACACATCATGCGGTTCAAGATTGGTTAGCATTGCAGCCAAATCGCCCGCTTTTTCTAACACAGGCCCTGACGTCGTACGAATATTCACGCCCATTTCATTTGCCACAATATTAGCAAGCGTTGTTTTTCCCAAACCAGGAGGGCCAAAAATCAATAAATGATCTAAGGCATCTTGACGTAGTTTGGCTGCCTTGATGAAGATATCCATCTGCTCGCGTACTTGCGGCTGCCCAACATAATCCGCTAATAGTTTAGGACGAATAGCACGGTCAATAACATCTTCATCAACCTTAGCTTGCCCGCTAATAATTCTATCTGCTTCAATCATATTTTTCCTACAATGCGGCTTTTAATGCTTCACGAATAACTTGTTCACTGGTTAATGCAGGTTTAGCAACGCGTTTTACCATTTTTTCTGCTTCTACAGGTTTATAACCTAAAGCAATCAAGGCTGAAATTGCTTCATCAGATGAACTTTCCGAGTGGGATTCAATAGATGGGGATAATGGAATATGCGTACTTTCTACAAAGAAATCGCTTTGTTTTACGCCTTTAAATTTACCTTTGAGTTCAACTAACAAACGTTCAGCTGTTTTTTTGCCAACACCTGGAATTTTAGTGAGTTTAGAAAGTTCTTCTCTCTCTATTGCATAGGCAAATTGTTCGACCGACATGGCGGATAAAATCGCTAAGGCTAATTTAGGCCCCACCCCATTTGTTTTAATTAATTCACGAAATAAAGTGCGGTCTGTTTTCTGGGCAAATCCAAAGAGTAAGTGAGCATCTTCACGAACAACAAGATGGGTGAATAAAGTTGTTTCTTGTCCAATTTCTGGTAAATCATAGAAACTCGTCATAGGCAAAAGCAATTCATAGCCTACGCCTTGCACATTAAGTAAAATTTCTGGAGGTTGTTTTTCTAAAAGAATGCCTTGTAAGCGACCGATCATAATTCTTCCGAATGATAAAAAACTTAACGCATAGAATAAAATAAAACTGGACGAACATCCAGTTAAATTTTTAATCTAAAGCGTCCTCGGCTATATCTGGTCTTTAAAAGTGCGGTCATTTTTTCTTGCGTTTCTGTCATTTTCACAGAATTGGCAATATGCAAAGAGTGTTGAATAGAATGCGCGTGTGTAATCGCGATAGCCAACGCATCCGCAGCATCGGTTTGAGGTTTATCAGACAACTTCAAAATACGAGTCACCATTTCTTGCACTTGCACTTTATCTGCGGAACCAATGCCCACCACTGTTTGTTTTACTAAACGTGCGGCATATTCAAAAACAGGTAGATCATGATTTACTGCAGCAACAATCGCCGTACCGCGAGCCTGCCCGAGTTTCAAAGCAGAATCCGCATTCTTAGCCATAAACACTTGCTCAATCGCAAACATATCTGGTTGAAATTGCGTGATGATTTCAGTTACTCCAGCATAAATGCGTTTCAAACGGGTTGGTAAATCTTCAACTTGAGTACGAATTGCACCACTACCGAGATATTCTAAATGTCTTCCTGTTTGACGAATCACACCGTAGCCAGTTACGCGAGAGCCTGGGTCAATACCTAAAATAATGCTCATAATTTCTATAAAAAATGGGTAATTAAATTACCCATTTATTGCATTATTAAAGTTGAGATGCCACTTCGTCACAGATTTCTCCGTTGTGATATACGTTTTGTACGTCATCACAATCTTCCAACATATCAATTAAACGAAGTAATTTTGGTGCAGTTTCAATATCAAGATCAACGGTTGTTGATGGAATCATCGTTACTTCAGCTTCTTGTACTTTAAAACCAGCTGCTTCAATGCCATCGCGCACTGAACCTAAATCTTCCCAAGCAGTATAGATTTCAAATGAACCATCATCTTGTGGTTGAATATCATCAGCACCCGCTTCGATTGCCGCTTCAGTTAAGGCATCTTCATCCGCTTCTGCGATTAAGATTAAACCTTTTTTGCTAAATAAATAACCCACAGAACCTTCTGTTCCCAAGTTACCACCACATTTAGTAAAACTTGGGCGCACTTGTGAGATCGTACGGTTTGCATTATCACTTAAACATTCCACCATAACCGCTGTACCACCTGGACCATAACCTTCATAGATTTTGGTTTCCATATTGGTGTCATCGCCACCACCTACGCCACGATCAATAGCGCGGTTGATAGTATCGCGCGTCATATTATTGCTAAGTGCTTTATCTACTGCTGCACGTAAACGCGGGTTAGCACTCACATCGCCACCACCAATTTTAGCTGCGGTAACAAGTTCACGAATTAATTTAGTAAAAATTTTACCGCGTTGTGCATCTTGTGCTGCTTTGCGGTGTTTAATATTAGCCCACTTACTATGACCTGCCATTTTATTTCCTTCTGTTTTGATCTTATTGATCTTGATTTAATTAAACGTTTTGACCTAGGCTAGGTATAGCCTAGGTTAGTAAAAGTGTTACCCCGTTGGGAGTGGATGTAGCTTTTCCCAAAAGAGAACCGCTATCACCATAATTAGCTGTGATTATACTTACCTACGGAGATTAAAAAGATATTTTTTAATAGCTTCCGCATTATTCTGGGATTTCGTCATTTCTACTGCTTTTTTCGCCGATATCCAGCAAAAATCTAAATGCTCACTCAATACTGGCATAAATTCTTTTTCCACCTCACACAAAAACCAATGTTCTTTGCAATGAGTAATATTCGGTGCGTATTTATAGCGGAAATGTGGAAAAATTTCAAATTCTATGCTCTCATTGCAATCAAAAAGTGCGGTGGAATTTTCCGAAATTTCTAACCGCACTTCTTCCCATAGCTCACGAATTGCTGTTTTTTTTGGTGTTTCACCACTTTCAATGGTGCCAGTAACAGACTGCCAAAAATCAGGATCATCTTGGCGTTGGAGCATTAAAACTCTGTTTGTATCTTTAGTGTAAATTACAACGAGAACAGATTGATTATTTTTGTATTGCATCATTAAAAATGCGGTCAAATCTGACCGCACTTCATTCCTAATATTTCAAACTTATTCTGCTTTAACGACAGAAATTGCCAACTCTTCCAACGCTTGCGGATTTGCAAAACTCGGGGCTTCTGTCATTAAGCACGCTGCTGCCGTAGTTTTAGGAAAAGCAATCACATCACGGATATTTTC
The DNA here is from genome assembly GCF_001811665.1 of Haemophilus sp. HMSC066A11. Classification (NCBI taxonomy): domain Bacteria; kingdom Pseudomonadati; phylum Pseudomonadota; class Gammaproteobacteria; order Pasteurellales; family Pasteurellaceae; genus Haemophilus; species Haemophilus sp. HMSC066A11. Next base: position 251,037 of record NZ_KV805856.1, on the reverse strand, counting down.
AGTGCCTGTTAAAAGCATGGTTAAACGGTCTAAACCAAATGCTAAACCAGCATGCGGTGGAGTACCAAATTTTAACGCATCTAATAAGAAACCGAATTTCTCTCGTTGTTGTTCTTCGTCAATACCAAGAATACGGAACACAGTTTGTTGCATTTTCGGATCAAAAATACGCACAGAACCACCACCCACTTCGTAGCCGTTGATGACCATATCGTAAGCATTGGCTACCGCACTTGTTGGATCAGCCTCTAATTGCTCTGGGCTGAAATCTTTTGGTGAAGTGAATGGATGGTGCATTGCTGCAAGATTACCTTCTTCATCACGTTCAAACATTGGGAAATCAATGACCCAAAGCGGTTTCCATTCGTCTAAACGAGTTAAGCCAAGATCACGACCTAATTTCAAACGTAACGCGCCCATTGCATCAGTGGTAGTTTGCCATTTGTCTGCACCGAAGAATAAAATATCGCCAGTTTGTGCATTCACACGTTCTGCTAACGCTTTCCATACCTCTTCATTTAAGAATTTCGCAATCGGACTTTGCACGCCTTCAAGACCAGCATTAATATCGTTTACTTTTGCCCAAGCCAAGCCTTTTGCACCATAAATACCAACAAATTGTGTATATTCATCAATTTGTTTACGAGTAATTTCTGCACCATTTGGTACTCGAATGACTGCAACACGGCCATTTGGATTGTTTGCTGGCTCATTAAATACTTTAAATTCAACATCTTTGACAATATCTGCTACATCTACCATTTCTAATGGGTTACGCAAATCTGGCTTATCAGAACCGAAACGACACATTGCTTCTTGCCAAGTCATCACTGGGAACTTACCTAAATCCACACCGATGGTATCAAGCCATAAGCCGTGCACCATACGTTCCATAATTTCGCGGACTTCTGGCGCAGTTAGGAAAGAAGTTTCCACATCGATTTGAGTAAACTCAGGCTGACGGTCTGCTCGCAAATCTTCATCACGGAAACATTTTACGATTTGATAATAGCGGTCAAAACCAGACATCATTAAAAGCTGTTTGAAAAGCTGTGGTGATTGCGGCAATGCATAGAATTTGCCTTTATGCACACGGCTTGGCACTAAATAGTCACGCGCACCTTCTGGCGTTGCTTTGGTAAGCATTGGGGTTTCAATATCAAGGAAACCATTATCATCCATGAAACGACGCACAAAGCTGGTGATTTTTGCACGAGTTTTCAAACGTTGAGCCATTTCTGGACGACGTAAATCTAAATAACGATATTTTAAACGTTGTTCTTCAGTATTGTTTTGGTTAAAGTCGAGAGGCAACACATCAGAAGCATTGTAAACACGCAATTCTTTCGCTAACACTTCCACTTCACCTGTTGCCATATTTTTATTGATTTGGTTTTCAGGACGCGCAATCACTTCACCTTTAATTTGAATACAAAATTCATTACGTAACCCAGCAGCCGCTGTCAATGCATCTTGATATTTCGGATCAAAACAAACTTGCACAATGCCATCACGATCACGCATATCAATAAAAATCAAGCCACCTAAATCACGACGGCGGTGAACCCAACCGCTTAATGTTACATCTTGTCCGATATTGTTACGGTTTAATGCTCCGCAATAATGTGTACGCATCATTTCAAAATCCTTTGTACTCTTTTAATTATGCTCAAAAATCTGTCGCAATTATAGCGGAAAACCAAGAGAGATAAAAAGTTTATTTATGCTGACAAATCAATCAAAAAAGCAAAGAAAAGTAATAAATGTTCAAAATAAAGGCTTTTTTGTGCCATATCATCAGATTTTTTGTTATATTATGCGGCTTGTTGAGATTAAATTACGTTAAGGATAACCACATGTTATTTATCAATATTACTTTTGCCTGTATTTTAGCGATCCGTTTTTACAGTCTGTCTATTTCAATTCGTCATGAAAAAGCACTCATTGCAAAGGGTGCAATACAGTATGGTAAACGCAATTCCACACTGTTGTCCATTGCCCATGTTGCATTTTATTTTGCGGCGATCATTGAGGCTAATAAGCAAAACCTGTCATTCAATAGCACTTCACAAATAGGGTTGGCAATTTTAATTTTTGCTATTGCAATGCTATTTTATGTGATTTATGAGCTAAAAGAGATTTGGACAGTAAAAATTTATATTTTACCAGAACATCAAATTAATCGCTCTTTCTTGTTTAAATACGTACGTCACCCAAATTATTTCTTAAACATCATTCCCGAATTAATTGGCTTATCGCTTTTCTGTCAGGCTAAATATACCGCATTGGTTGGACTACCTATTTATTTGCTTATCTTAGCCGTGCGTATTAAACAAGAAGAGAGTGCCATGTCGCATTTATTTCCTAAATCATAATTTATAAATTTCTTCTAAAATAACGACTCTTTCTCTCTGCCTTTAACACATTATGGTAAAAGATACTCTATTTTCTACCCCCATTGCTAAATTGGGGGATTTCATCTTTGACGAAAACGTTGCTGAAGTCTTTCCAGATATGATTCAACGCTCCGTACCTGGCTATTCCAACATTATTACGGCAATCGGTATGCTGGCAGAACGTTTCGTCACGGCTGATAGTAACGTTTATGATCTAGGTTGCTCACGAGGAGCTGCCACACTTTCTGCACGTCGAAATATTCATCAACCCAACGTAAAAATTATTGGTATCGATAATTCTCAACCGATGGTTGAACGTTGTCGCCAACATATTGCGGCATATCATAGTGAGATACCAGTAGAAATTCTCTGTAATGATATTCGCCACGTTGAAATTAAAAATGCCTCAATGGTCATTCTCAACTTCACCTTGCAATTTTTACCGCCTGAAGATCGCGTGGCATTGCTTATCAAAATCTATGAAGGTTTAAATCCAAATGGCGTGCTCGTGTTATCAGAAAAATTCCGTTTTGAAGATACTAAAATTGATCATTTACTCATTGACTTGCACCACCAATTCAAACGTGCCAACGGTTATAGCGAACTTGAAGTGAGTCAGAAACGTACCGTACTTGAAAATGTGATGCGTACAGACTCTATCGAGACACACAAAGTGCGGTTAAAAAACGTAGGATTTTCACAAGTAGAACTTTGGTTCCAATGCTTTAATTTTGGTTCGATGATTGCAGTTAAATAAAACAACGGTAATTTGATCTTCTTGCTTGCATACAGCAATTGAAATGATTAGTATATACTTATTAAATGCACAGTATATACAGGAGGGTAAATATGCTTGCTAAAGTGTTTCAAAGTGGTAACAGCCAAGCTGTTCGGATCCCGATGGACTTTCGTTTTGACGTCGATACCGTAGAAATTTTCCGAAAAGAAAATGGGGATGTGGTATTACGCCCAGTTTCTAAAAAAACAGATGATTTTCTTGCGTTATTTGAAGGATTTGATGAGACCTTTATTCAAGCACTTGAAGCGCGTGATGATTTACCGCCTCAGGAGCGAGAAAATTTATGATTTATATGTTAGACACCAATATCATTATTTATTTAATGAAAAATCGCCCCAAAATTGTTGCCGAACGAGTATCACAATTATTGCCTAATGATCGCTTAGTTATCAGCTTTATTACTTATGCTGAACTTATTAAAGGCGCCTTTGGTAGTCAAAATTATGAGCAATCAATACGAGCAATAGAATTACTTACTGAACGAGTAAATGTACTATATCCCAATGAACAAATCTGTTTACATTATGGCAAATGGGCAAATACACTCAAAAAACAAGGGAGACCTATCGGAAATAATGATCTATGGATTGCTTGTCACGCATTGAGTTTAAATGCTGTTCTTATTACACATAATGTAAAAGAATTTCAGCGTATTACAGATCTTCAGTGGCAAGATTGGACAAAATAGATAATTCTGATTTTTTATTTTACTTATGACATAATCTGTTTAACTCAACTAAAAAAGGACAAACCGATGCAAATTTTACACACTATGTTACGCGTGGGCGATTTAGATCGTTCAATCAAATTTTACCAAGATGTTTTAGGTATGCGTTTATTACGCACCAGTGAAAACCCAGAATACAAATATACGCTGGCTTTTTTAGGTTACGAAAATGGCGAAAGTGCGGCAGAAATTGAATTAACATACAACTGGGGCGTAGATAAATATGAACACGGCACTGCATATGGACATATCGCTATCGGCGTAGATGATATTTATGCGACTTGTGAAGCCGTTCGCACGAGCGGTGGTAACGTTACTCGCGAAGCAGGGCCAGTTAAAGGTGGCTCAACCGTCATTGCTTTTGTTGAAGATCCCGATGGTTATAAAATTGAATTTATCGAAAACAAAAGTACTAAATCTGGTTTAGGCGACTAAAGTGCGGTCAATTTTTATTGTATTTTTAATAACGTAGGGCTTCCTACGTTATTTTATTTTTAAGAGATAGATTATGTCCGATTCTCAAGAAATCCCTTATCACAACCAATTAAAAAATCGCTTTCGTGGCTATTTCCCCGTCATTATTGATGTTGAAACTGCAGGTTTTGATGCAAAAAAAGATGCGTTACTCGAACTAGCCGCCATCACATTAAAAATGGATGAAAACGGTTATTTACATCCTGATCAGAAATGCCATTTTCATATCGAGCCTTTTGAAGGCGCAAATATTAATCCAGAATCCTTGAAATTTAATGGTATTGATATTCACAATCCACTACGTGGCGCGGTGTCTGAACTTGATGCAATCACGGGATTATTTCAAATGGTGCGTCGAGGACAAAAAGATGCGGATTGCCAACGTTCTATCATTGTGGCGCACAATGCCGCTTTTGACCAAAGCTTTGTGATGGCCGCCGCTGAACGTACTGGCGTAAAGCGTAATCCCTTCCATCCTTTTGGCATGTTTGATACCGCAAGTTTAGCAGGATTGATGTTTGGTCAGACTGTTCTCGTTAAAGCCTGTCTTGCTGCAAAAATTCCATTTGATGGGAAACAAGCCCATTCAGCGCTATATGATACCGAACGCACGGCGAAATTATTCTGCTATATGGTCAATCATTTAAAAGATTTAGGTGGCTTCCCACACATTGCTTCTGAACTAGAACAGGAAAAAACAACTGAAAAAGAGACCGCACTTTAAGAAAAAATAAAAAACTGGTTGCAATCGTTTTATTTTTCCAGTAGTTTAAAAGCAATTCTTATTTGGAGATAAAAAATGAACATTATCCGTCGTCACCATCATCACCATTCAACTGAATAATCTTTCAGGTTTTTGGTGTGCTTGGAAGATTTCTTCCGAGCTGACAGGATAATAAAAATCTTACCCCTCGGAAGGCAACTTTCGAGGGGTTTTGTTTTATTTACGATATAGGAGGCATTAATTTAGCGTTATTCTTTATTCAATAAAAATTTTAAAGTAAAGTATTTATCATTTAATTTACAAGGAAAAACACAATGTTATCAAACCCTGTTGTTATCTCAATCATCGTTTTGCTGGCACTTAGTTTGCTACGCATCAACGTTATTATCGCACTGGTGATTGCTGCGCTTACCGCAGGATTTATCGGTGATTTAGGTTTAACTAAAACCATCGAAACCTTTACAGGTGGCTTAGGTGGCGGTGCTGAAGTCGCAATGAACTATGCAATGCTTGGTGCGTTCGCCATTGCTATTTCTAAATCAGGTATTACTGATTTAATCGCTTATAAAATCATCACAAAAATGAATAAAACACCAACTGCTGGCAATTTAACTTGGTTCAAATATTTCATTTTTGCGGTGTTGGCATTGTTTGCCATATCTTCTCAAAACTTACTTCCAGTGCATATTGCCTTTATTCCAATCGTTGTACCACCGCTGCTTTCAATCTTTAACCGTTTAAAAATTGATCGCCGTGCAGTAGCTTGCGTACTTACATTTGGTTTAACTGCTACCTATATGTTATTACCAGTGGGCTTTGGAAAAATCTTTATCGAAAGTATTTTAGTTAAAAACATTAATCAAGTAGGTGCGACCTTAGGTTTACAAACAAATGTAGCGCAAGTTTCTTTAGCAATGTTGTTACCTGTTATTGGAATGATTTTAGGCTTACTCACAGCCGTATTTATTACCTACCGTAAACCACGTGAATACAATATCAATGTTGAAGAACCAACAACTAAAGATATTGAAGCTCACATTGCTAATATTAAACCAAAACAAATTGTTGCAAGTTTAATCGCGATTGTCGTGACCTTCGCGACACAATTAGTCACAAGTTCAACTATCATTGGCGGTTTAATTGGCTTAATTATTTTCGCACTATGTGGCATTTTCAAACTAAAAGAAAGCAACGATATTTTTCAACAAGGCTTACGCTTAATGGCAATGATTGGCTTTGTAATGATTGCTGCTTCAGGTTTTGCAAATGTGATTAATGCCACCACTGGCGTAACAGATTTAGTACAAAGCCTAAGTTCTGGTGTTGTGCAAAGTAAAGGTATTGCCGCATTATTAATGCTTGTCGTTGGTTTATTAATTACAATGGGTATTGGATCATCATTCTCTACAGTACCGATTATTACATCAATTTACGTACCACTCTGTTTATCTTTTGGTTTTTCTCCGTTAGCAACAATTTCTATTGTAGGTGTAGCGGCGGCTTTAGGAGATGCAGGTTCGCCCGCATCAGACTCAACATTAGGCCCAACATCAGGCTTGAATATGGATGGCAAACACGATCACATTTGGGATTCTGTTGTACCTACCTTTATTCACTATAATATTCCATTATTGGTATTCGGCTGGATTGCAGCAATGTACCTTTAACGATTATAATCCCCCACTTGGGGGATTTTTTTATGACTGTTCAACAACTTATCCAACGCTTAGATCAAAAAGTTCAACAACTTTATCAGAGCAACTTGCCACAAGAAGAAAAAATCTTCGCCAAATTTGACCGCACTTTATTTAGTGAAAACGGACAAACTGTTGCCTTTTATCTAAAGGAAATTAATCAAACCCTTGATAAAATAAAATCCCTACAATCTGAAAATCCTGATCATTACATCTTCATTACCAAACGCTTACTTGCCCAATGTACTGCGCTATCAGAAGCACTCACGCATAAAAATAAGCCTTTTATCATTAACACGAACTCCATTCCACCGCAGTCGCAAAAAAAATCTCAACATAGCATTCATAAATTACCACCAAGAGAACGCCTAGAAAAATATTACGAAGCACGAGAACAATTGAATAATCTTTATCGACAGCATAAAGATTTAGCACAAGCTGAAAAAAATAATGATGAAAAAATACGTTATGCTCAACTTGCAGAAGTTTATAAAAAACGCCAGCAAAAATGCCAAGATGCAATCGATCTTTTAGAAGAATATTTGGTGTTTAAAGAAGAAGTGGAAAACCGTGAAAATACGGAAAACAAATGATTAGAAATAAAAAAACTAATTCTTCCGAATTAGTTAGCTCGTAAAAATTGATGGCGGAGGAATAGGGATTCGAACCCTAGGAGGGCGTAAACCCTCGCCGGTTTTCAAGACCGGTGCCTTCAACCACTCGACCATTCCTCCGTGATTTAATGCGCGTGAATAATACGTTCTCTAATAAAAACCGTCAAGTAGAAATAATCTCATTTTTATCAAGTGATTATTTTTACCACAGCTTATAAAAAATGCCTTTCCTATTTATGAACGGAAAGGCATTTTTATTGAATGAATTTCAGTGCTTTTTATTACTACAATATATCGCAGAAATTAACCGCACTTTTGTCATCTAAACAATTATTTTACGCGAGAGACGTATTCGCCAGAGCGGGTATCAACTCTGATAACTTCGCCGATTTGGACGAAAAGAGGCACTTTTACGACTGCACCAGTGCTTAATGTTGCAGGTTTACCGCCAGTGCCTGCGGTATCGCCTTTAAGACCTGGGTCTGTATCGACGATTTCTAATTCAACAAAGTTTGGTGGCGTAACAGTAATTGGCGCACCATTCCATAAAGTCACGATACAATCTGCTTGGTCTAATAACCATTTTTCTGCATCACCTACGGCTTTTGCATCTGCAGAGTACTGTTCAAATGTTTCTGGGTGCATAAAGTACCAGAATGCATCGTCTTTGTATGAATAAGTTAAGTTAAGATCCATAACATCAGCCGCTTCAACCGAAGTGCCAGATTTAAAGTTTACATCTAATACTTTGCCTGAAATTAATTTACGAATACGAGTACGAGTGAATGCCTGACCTTTGCCTGGTTTTACAAATTCATTTTCAACGATGACACAAGGTTCACCGTCTTGCATAAATTTTAGACCTGGTTTGAAATCACTGGTAGTATATGTAGCCATATTTGAAATATCCTAAAAATGAGAGATGGTTTGAAAAGTGCGTATTTTAACCCAAGAACCCGTCATTAGAGAAGAACAAAATTGGCTCACAATTCTAAAAAATGCCATTTCAGATCCTAAATTATTGCTAAAAGCCTTAAATTTACCAGAAGATGATTTTGAGCAATCCATTGCTGCGCGGAAACTTTTTTCTCTTCGTGTGCCACAACCTTTCATTGATAAAATAGAAAAAGGCAATCCGCAAGATCCCCTTTTCTTGCAAGTGATGTGTTCTGATTTAGAGTTTGTGCAAGCGGAGGGATTTAGTACGGATCCCTTAGAAGAAAAAAATGCCAATGCGGTGCCAAATATTCTTCATAAATATCAAAACCGCTTGCTCTTTATGGCAAAAGGCGGTTGTGCGGTGAATTGTCGTTATTGCTTCCGCCGACATTTTCCTTACGATGAAAACCCAGGAAATAAAAAAAGCTGGCAACTGGCGTTAGATTACATTGCGGTGCATCCTGAAATTGAAGAAGTGATTTTTTCAGGTGGCGATCCTTTAATGGCGAAAGATCACGAATTAGCGTGGTTAATAAAACATTTGGAAAACATACCGCACTTACAGCGTTTGCGTATTCACACCCGTTTGCCTGTTGTGATTCCGCAACGGATTACTGATGAATTTTGCACTTTATTAGCAGAAAGTCGTTTGCAAACAGTTATGGTGACACACATTAATCATCCGAATGAAATTGATCAAATTTTTGCTCATGCGATGCAAAAATTAAATGCCGTGAATGTCACGCTTTTGAATCAATCTGTTTTGCTAAAAGGCGTGAATGATGATGCGCAAATTCTAAAAATATTGAGCGATAAACTTTTTCAAACAGGCATTTTGCCTTATTACTTGCATTTGCTGGATAAAGTGCAAGGGGCGAGCCATTTTCTGATTAGCGATATTGAAGCTATGCAAATCTATAAAACCTTGCAATCTCTGACATCTGGCTATCTTGTTCCTAAACTTGCACGAGAAATTGCGGGCGAGCCAAATAAGACTTTATACGCAGAATAAGATCCGATAAAATACACATAATTTTTTCGCCGCACTTTTGGGCTTCTCAATTTTGTGGCTAATTAATATGAATAAGAACAAGCATCAGAGGCAATCCAGTGAATTCTATGGATAAAAATGAACAATCATCTCAAAATGAATTAGATTTAGGGCTTAGTCAAGAGCCAATTACACCAAAGAAAACAATTCAGCCAAGTTCGTCAATTTTAGGTAAAACAAAAGGGTTATTTGCCAAAAAAAATCACGTGCAAACTAACTTTCAGCAACGTAAAGAACCTACTTTTGGCAATTCATCAACGCAAGAAAATGATCCTTTAATTCCGAGTGAAAATTTGAAAACAGTGCAAAAGCCTGTTCTTCAAACTTCTTCCACAGAAGAAAATATTTCTGCGGTTGATGAAGAAATCAGTGCTGAAAATAACGCGGATGAACCCGTCGAAAAGGCTGAAAAACCTATTTTAGCTCAACCAGAAAAATGGAAAATATTACAAGTATTGCCAGCAAAACATCGCCGTTTATTTATGGCTATTTTTGTGTTGGTGATTTTATTGATTATTTTCTTCGCATTAAAACCAAGTTCTGACACCGTTGAGTCTTTTACTCAATCTAACAGCAATGAAATTCCTGTGCAGTTCCAATCGTTAGATCAAAGTCAGCCAGTGGAAACCACGATTTTAGATAATCCTCCTGCACAAAATCAAATGGCTGCAGAGCAAGCCAACCAACCTGAATCTGCGCCAAAAGCAGAGGAAGCGGCGAATAATACGACGGCTCAAAACCAATCAGTAGAAAATACGCCAATGCAACAAAATGTTGTTCAAGCTCCAAGTCAAATGCCAAATGAAATGGCTGCGGCATCTGTTATGCCTATGCCACCAGCTCAAGCGGAACAACCTCAAATGCAACCTGTACAAACGCAAGCAGAACAGCCAAAACCAACCGTGCCTGTTCAGCCGATGAAAAAAGCGGTAGAGCCACAAGTTGTGCATAAAGATACAGCGAAAAAAGAAGTGAAAGTGGCAGAGAAAGCACAGGCTCCATCAAAAGCAACGGAACAAAGCGTCGCTAAAACCGCAGGAAAAGCACCGATTGTTGAAGCCAAACCTGTTCAAGTTAAAAAAGAAAAGAAAGTTCAAATCGTTGATGCAAAACCTGTGAGTAAATCTACAGCTTCTCGCCTTGCTGCAAAAACATTAACTGTGCCGAAAGGTGTTTCACTGATGCAAGTCTTCCGTGATAATCAACTTAATATTTCCGATGTAAACGCAATGAGCAAAGCGGCAGGGGCGGGAAATGTTTTAAGTAGCTTTAAATCTGGCGATAAAGTAACGGTATCTGTGAATAATCAAGGGCGAGTAAATGAAATGCGTTTATCTAATGGCGCGCGTTTTGTTCGTCAGTCTGATGGTTCTTATCAATATAAAAAATAATTTTTTGGGCGAGCAATCGCCCCTTTTTCTTTTTAAGTTCTTTTCTCAAGGTAGGATTTATGTTGAAAAAAACATCTCTTATTTTTACCGCACTTTTGCTGGTTGGCTGTGCACAAAATGCGAATGTGACAACGCCCCAAGCGCAAAAAATGCAAGTAGAAAAAGTGGATAAAGCCTTACAAAAAGGCGAAGCTGACCGATATTTATGTCAAGATGATAAAGTTGTTCGTGTTGTACACGCCACGCATAAAAAATACAAAAAAAATTTGCATTATGTTACCGTCACTTTTCAAGGCGTATCAGAAAAACTAACCTTAATGATTTCTGAACGTGGAAAAAATTACGCTAATATTCGTTGGATGTGGCAAGAGCGTGATGATTTCAGTACGCTAAAAACAAATCTTGGCGAAATTTTAGCAACGCAATGTGTGTCACAAACAAGTGAACGCTTATCTGGACAATAATCGTGCAAAGCGAACTTCAACGTGGTTTTGTTTTGCATCGTCGCCCTTATAGTGAAACGAGCTTATTGGTGGATTTATTCACTGAAGAAAGTGGACGTTTAACCGTGATTGCAAAAGGGGCGCGCGCAAAGCGTTCATCTTGGAAATCGGTTTTGCAACCTTTCACACCTTTATTGTTGCGTTGGACGGGAAAAAGCACATTGAAAACCCTCACTAAAGCTGAACCCGCCGCAATTACACTGCCTTTACAACAAATCGCCCTTTATAGTGGATTTTATGTAAATGAATTACTCACTCGTGTTATTGAGTCTGAAACTCCAAATCCTGCGCTTTTTCAACATTATTTAAAATGCTTAACTGGCTTGGCAACGGAAACTAACGTTGAGCCAACGTTGCGTCTTTTTGAATTTCAACTTTTACAAATTCTCGGTTACGGCGTGGATTTTCTGCATTGTGCTGGTTCTGGCGAGCCAGTGGATTTCTCAATGACATACCGTTATCGTGAGGAAAAAGGTTTCGTTGCGTCTTTAGTGAAAGATAATCTCACGTTTTACGGTAGAGATTTGTTAGCCTTTGAAGCCCTTGATTTTTCCGATGATGCGGTACGTCAAGCAGCAAAACGCTTCACTCGTATTGCGCTGAAACCTTATCTTGGCGATAAACCATTAAAAAGCCGAGAGTTATTCACTCAAAATATTTTACTTTTAAAATAATGGTTCTTCTTTATACCCCAAAGCAAAAAACAAACAATGTTCAAACCATTACGGCTGATATTCTTGATTTAGATTATCAAGGTTTAGGCGTGGCGAAAATTAATGGTAAAACTTGGTTTATTGAAAATGCGCTGCCGCACGAAAAAGTGGAATGTCGTATTCTGGAGGATAAACGCCAATATGGGCATGCTACGGCAAAAAAATGGCGAGTAAAAAGTTCTGAACGTTTAGAACCTAAATGTGCTCATTTTATGCGTTGTGGTGGTTGCCAAGGACAGCATATTCCTATTGAAATGCAGAGAAAAGCGAAAGAATCTGCATTGTTTAAACGATTAAGCAAATTACAGTCAGAACCGATTTCATTTCAACCTATGATTTGCGGCGATGCTTGGGCGTATCGTCGTCGTGTGCGTTTGAGTTTATGGTTTAATCCAAACACAAAACAAATCGACATGGGCTTTCGTCAGAAAAATACCAACGATTTAATACCCGTTCAATCTTGCGAAGTAGCAGAACCTGCAATTAATTATTTACTGCCTAAATTAACCGCACTTTTAGAAAAATTTTCAGCACCGAAACAGCTTGGGCATATTGAATTGGTGGCTGCCGATAATGGCGTCGCAATGTTGTTACGTTACACGAAAAACCTTGCGGAAATTGACCGCACTTTATTGCTCAAATTTGCTGAACAAGAAAAGTTAATGCTGTTTTTACAAAGCGACAAAGGCATTGAACAAATCTATGGCGATGCGCCTTATTATCAATTTTCTGATGGCATAAAATTACATTTTGATATTCGTGATTTTATTCAAGTAAATCGTGCATTAAATGAACGTATGGTCAATACAGCGTTGGATTGGCTTGAATTGAGCCAACAAGATTGCGTGCTAGATTTATTTTGCGGCATGGGAAATTTTACGCTTCCTCTTGCCAAACGCGTGAAAAGTGCGGTAGGAATTGAAGGCGTTTTTGAAATGGTACAAAAAGCGGCGCAAAATGCCGCAAGAAACCAAATCAAAAATATTGAATTTTTCCAAGCCGATCTTGACCAATCCTTTGTTGAACAACCTTGGGATAATCAGTCGTTCAATAAAATTTTGCTTGATCCTCCACGCAGTGGCGCAGCTTTCGCGTTAAATGCTTTGTGCGAGCTGAAAGCAGAGAAAATTTTATATGTGTCTTGTAATCCTGCAACATTAGTGCGCGATGCGGAAATTTTATGTGATTTTGGCTACAAGATTGAAAAAAGTGCGGTGATAGATATGTTCCCTCATACGGGGCATTTGGAGACGGTAGTACTATTGTCCAAACTCGATGTCGATAAGCATATAGATGTTGAAATTAAGCTGGATGAGCTTGATTTGACAAGTGCTGAAAGCAAGGCTACTTATGCACAAATCAAAGAATATATATTGGAAAAATTCAATTTAAAGGTTTCGACACTCTATATTGCACAGATTAAAAAGAAATGTGGTATTGAATTAAGGGAGCATTATAATAAATCAAAAAAAGAGAAACAAGTTATTCCACAATGCACACCGGAAAAAGAGGAAGCTATCATGGATGCTTTAAGGCATTTTAAGATGATCTAATAGAAAAGATACTAATTCAAGTTAAAAATTATATGGTAAAGGAGAGTGAATGTATGGAAAGTATTAATGTTGAATGTCAGGTATTTACTCCTCGCAATATTGTCATTGAGATATTAAATCAAGCTGGATATATAGAAAAGCTATATGGGAAAAAGGTCCTAGAAAATTCTTGTGGTGATGGAGCTTTTCTCGTTGAAATTGTTGATAGATATATAGTAGATTGCTTAAAACAAAATTTTACTAAAAATAAGATAATCTATGGATTGGAAAATGATATATATGGAAATGAAATAGATGAAAAACACAAAACAAATTGTATAGATAATTTAAATAAGGTAGCACAAAAATATAACATTGATTATGTTAAATGGAATATTGTTCAGAATGATTTTTTGAAAAGCTTTATTAGTGAAAAATTTGACTTTATTATTGGAAATCCGCCGTATATAACATATTCAGATCTGAATAAAACTACAAGATCTTTTATTAAAAAAAATTTTACAGTTTGTTCAGAAGGGAAACCAGACTATTATTATGCTTTTATTGAAAGATCTATTAAAGCATTAGCAGATGATGGTAAATTGGCTTATCTGATTCCTAATAACATTTTTAAGAATAGATTTGCAGATAGATTGCGCGTTTTTATGTTACCTCATTTATCAGTAATAGTTGATTATACAACAGAAAAACTATTTGAAAATAAATTAACTTCGTCTGCTATTATTATTTGTAATGGTACACAGCACAATAACGATATCCGATATGTAGATAAGGTGAAAAAGCGAGAAATAAAAATGCATAAAAATAATTTAACGCATAAGTGGATTTTCAGAAAAAAAGAAGTTGCTAAAGAAAACAAGAAAAGAAAATTTGGTGATGATTTTAATGCGATGTGTCCTATTGCCACGTTATTAAATGAAGTATTTATACTAAAAAAATATGAAGAGTGTGATGAATATATATTGGTTAATGGATATAAAATTGAAAAAACGATATTAAGAGAGGCTGTTAGCCCACGATCATTACAGTATGGCCGAAAAGAATTTTTGATTTTTCCATATTCTTATAGAGATAATAATATATTGCGTTATGAGGAATTAGGGTTTATACAAGAATTTCCAGGAGCATACAGCTATTTAAAATTTTTTATTGAAAAATTAAATAAGCGTGATAAAGATGAAAATGCAAAATGGTTTGAGTTTGGAAGATCACAGGCATTAAGTCGTCTTAATCAAGAAAAGTTATTGTTATCTACTTTGATAACAGAAGAAGTTAAAATACATCACATTTCTCGAAATCAAGTTCCATATTCTGGGATATGTATATATCAAAAAGGAGATTTGTCATTAGAAATTGCAGAAAAGATTTTGAAAAGTGATGATTTTTTAAATTATGTTTATGATATAGGGATTAATGCTAGTGGAACAACAATGAGGATTACAGCAAGAGATGTTATGAATTTTGAATATACTTTGGATTAGGAAGGGAAATAACCATGGCGAAGATATCATTCAATGTAGATGCTTATACAGCTCGTTTAATAGGACGAGAAAATGTATCAAAATTAAACGGTGCCATAATTGAATTAGTTAAAAACACATATGATGCAGATGCTACGATTTGTGTCTTGTATTATGAAAAAACAACTAATTCGTTATATATCGCAGACAATGGCTGCGGTATGACAAAGGATGTCATTATAAAACATTGGATGACTATTGGAAGATCGACAAAAAAGAAACAATTTATTAGTAAATCAGGTCGAGTACAAACTGGAGCAAAAGGAATTGGAAGGTTTGCTTTAGACAGGATATCTGATACATGTGAAATGTTTACTGTTTCTGCGGAAGGAAAGTTAATTTGGAAGGTTGATTGGGAGGATTTTTCAAAGAGTGATAATATTACAGATGTAACAGCAGATTTATATGAACCAACTTTATCAATAGATGGGTTTCTTGATGAAGTTATAAATTACGAAGTAAAAAATATAATATTAAATAACTTAAAAAACACGGGAACTATTTTTAGGTTAACTTCTTTAAGAGACTCATGGAATGATAATGTTATAAAAAAAATCAAGGACGATTTAATAACATTAATACCATATGAAATGAAAAATGAATTTCAAGTATATTTTTTTGATGAAAAAAGTTCTGCCGAAGATGCGGAGGTATTAAATATTACAAATGCTTTTTCTTATGATTATAAAATCAGATTTAATGTTCTAAGTGATGGAGACACTCATATTGAGATACATAGAAATGAATTTGACTTTGGAGATAGATTTGATGAAATAATTACACAAGCTGAATTCACCTCAGAAGATGAACAGTATTTTAAAGGAAAATGTATTTGTATAGAAACAAACTTTGCGCAGATGTTACCAAAACGTGGGGAGCAGTTGAAAAATACGATAGGAGAATTTTCTGGAGTTTTGTATTTTGAAAAGGTGACTTATTCCAAAACAGATGCAGAAAGATATTTCTACAAAACATCTAATAATCGTAATATTAAAAGCGATATTTTTGGAGGAATTAAAATATATAGAGATGGTTTTAGGGTGAGGCCTTATGGAGAACCTAAAACATCTGATTATGATTGGCTACTGATAGCGGGTAGAAAAAACAAATCCCCTGCTGCACCTTCCCACCAAACAGGCGCATGGCGTGTTAATACTGATCAAATAATTGGATCAATTTTTATTTCTCGTATGAATATTACATTACCAGATCAATCCAACAGAGAAGGTATTGTAGAAACAAAGGAATTCATATTGTTAAAAGAATTTTTAATTAATGTGATTCAGGAATTTGAAAAAGACAGACAATATGTTTTTCGTAAGTTAGATGCTCGCTATGATAAAATAATGGAAGCTGCAAGGATACAAGATGAAATTAATAAGAAGGCAGAAGAAGCAAAAGCAGCAAGAGAAGAGAAGAAATTTTTAAGTGATAGCAAGGATTTTAATCAAGAGCTACAATTATCTAAAATCTCAATAAATCCAGAAGAGGCTAAAATTGTTTTAGATCATAAAGATACAGTTATTAGAAACTTAGAAGATGAGAATAGATTGCTAAGAACATTAGCTACAACGGGTATAGTCACTAACACTTATGTCCACGAAATTAAAGATATAACTCATAAGCTAAGCAGAAAGATTGTTATGGCTAAAGAAGCTTTGGAATTAGATAGTGACTTGCAAGCTGGGTTAAAATATGTAACTGAAGCTAATGTAATGAGAGAATCATTAAATTCATGGTTCAAGGTAACAATAGGTTCTGTAACACGTGATAAAAGAACTATGAAAAAAACAGATTTAAATCTTCTGATATCACAGACTGTAAAGTTATGGAAAGAAACACTTAAAAACGTTTCAATAGATTTAGAATTTCAAGGATCAGAAATACAATTAAAATGTTTT
The DNA here is from genome assembly GCF_001811665.1 of Haemophilus sp. HMSC066A11. NCBI lineage: Bacteria > Pseudomonadati > Pseudomonadota > Gammaproteobacteria > Pasteurellales > Pasteurellaceae > Haemophilus > Haemophilus sp. HMSC066A11. The sequence goes on along the minus strand of NZ_KV805856.1, from coordinate 234,038 downwards.
CCTTATGATATTGAAAGCATTTTTAGTAATCTGATTGCTAATAGTGTTAGTTCTTTTGAATCCTATTTTTCAGACAATAAGAGTATAAAAATTGTAGTATCTGACTTAGAAAAAGAAATTATTATCAAATACAGCGATTCTGGACGAGGGTTATCTCTTGCCTATAAAAATAATCCAAGGAAAATATTAGAACCTATGGAAAGTGATAGAAGAAATGAAATGGGAGAAACTATTGGCACTGGTATGGGGATGTGGATTATAAATAGAACTGTTGCTGACTATAATGGAAGTATAGATTTATCCTATAATTCGAAATATACTTCTGGATTCTATGCCACTATAAAATTAATAAAGAAATAGAAGTGGAGGACTGACATGTATAGAATAGGATTTATTGATGATGATCAAGATTCATATGAGGATTATCGAGTACGTTTAGCAAGAAAAGATATTGAATTACTATATCCAAATGGCATTACTGAAATGCCAGAAATGATAGAGTGGCTTTTATCTAATGGTATTAAATGTTTTATTATAGACTATAAACTTAACAATAAATTTAAGTTTTTGGGAACTGAATTAATTGCTTACATAAATGCGAAAGTCCCTGATTTACCATGCTTAATATTAACTAATTACCCTGAAGAATCAATACGTGAGAATTTAGTAATTATAAATTTGATTGAAGATAGAAATGTTTTAGCTGCAGATGATATAGAAGAATTTGTAAAAAAAATCAAACAGGCTGTTGATGTTTTTGAAAATAGGTTACGTAAATATCATATCGACTATGAGGAACTGCTCAAAGCAAAGAAAAATGGTTCTATATCAGCAATAGAAGAGGAACAATTTATAGATCTGTATAAATTATTACGCGCATATGGTGAAGTAGATGACTTGCCAATTCAGCTTTTAAGTAGCGAAGTTAATCAGAAAATTGATGAAATACTTGGAAGAGTAAATATTTTGGTAGAGAAAGTCGAAAACAGGTAAAAGTTATGCGAATACATGGAGAAAATGAAATTAGTAGAAGCATTGGTGTAAATCAAGAAAATGACTATAAAAAATATGTTCCTCAGTTGAGAGAAGACTTTAAACATATATGCGGTTATTGTGGTAAACCTGAAGAGGTTACAACAAAAGGTTTTGAACCAGATCATTTCGTTCCAGATAGAATAGATTCAAGTAGAAAACTTGATTATTCAAATTTAGTATATTCTTGTTTCACATGCAATAGAAAGAAACTTGGCAAATGGCCAACAAAAAATAAAGATAAACCCAATGATGGAAATGTTGGATTTGTAGATCCGGCATTAAAAGAGTATGACTTACATTTAGGCAGAGATAAAGATGGTAATATTGAATTCTATACAAATGTTGGAGAATATATGTATAAGAATGCGTTTAGGTTTGATATACGGCCGATGAAGGAAATATGGAAAATTAGTCAATTGATTAATGCAAAGGAAAATTTACTGAAAATCAAGGATAAGCTCACATCAGAGGAATTGATAAAATATTTAGAATTAGATAAGGCTATAGAGGAGTTGAAGAAAATATTATTCGAAAAAAAAGAGTAATCAGATATGATTGCAGTTTTGACTAGCCATTAAAGCTATGAAATTGATGATGTATCATGATATAAATTTATATAAAAACAAATGTTGATATATTAGTGTATATACGATATGTGGAATCGATAACCTTATTCACTACAAAATAACTCGATTATTCGGTACAATGTCCGCCCAAAATAGAAGCAACAGGAAGTTGCTTGCTCTTCATCAACAAGGGGGTATTATGGTTGCTGTTCGTGGTTCTCATTTGTTAAATCCGCAGAATTTTGTGATTGAACAATGGTGCACTGGCTTAAAACTAGCAGAACAAACAGAAAAAAGTTTGATCGATGCGTGGTATTACGCACGTGATTTAATGAATGCCTACCCCGATGAAATGAAGAATGCGACCTTAATGCTGCAGTCTGGCGTGGAAATGGTAGAAATTTTGCACGAACTTAATATGGATGCGGAAACATTGCTTACTGCCATGTTGTTTCCTATTGTTGCAAATAAATTAACAGACTGGGAAAGTCTAAAAGAAAAATTTGGTGCGAAAATTACTAAATTACTTAAAGGCGTGTTGGAGATGGATAATATTCGCCAACTTAATGCCAGTCATTCCGCTAACGCTCTGCAAGTGGATAATGTTCGCCGTATGTTGTTGGCGATGGTGGACGATTTCCGCTGCGTGATCATCAAACTTGCCGAACGTATTACTTTCTTGCGTGATGCAGAGCATCGTTGTGCAGAGGAAGACAAAGTCCTTGCCGTCAAAGAATGTTCTTATATTTATGCCCCTCTTGCCAATCGTCTTGGAATTGGTCAGTTGAAATGGGAGTTAGAAGATTACTGCTTCCGTTATCTCCATCCTGAACAATATCGCGCTATTGCTAAATTATTACAGGAACGTCGTCTTGATCGTGAACATTACATTGCTGATTTCGTCAGTGAGTTGAGCAGTTATTTACGTGAAAATATCAAACAAGTGGAAGTGTACGGCCGTCCGAAACATATTTACAGCATTTGGCGCAAAATGCAGAAAAAGAATCTTGAGTTCAGCGGTTTATATGATGTAAGAGCGGTCAGAATTATCGTGCAAAAATTGCAAGATTGTTACACCGCACTTGGGATTGTTCATACTCAATTTAAACACTTACCCAAAGAATTTGACGATTATGTAGCTAACCCGAAACCGAACGGTTATCAATCTATTCATACTGTTGTTTTAGGTAAAGGTGGCAAGCCAATTGAAGTACAAATTCGAACCCAACAAATGCATGATGATGCAGAGTTAGGTATGGCGGCACACTGGAAATATAAAGAAGGCAATACAGGCAGTATGTCTGCCTATGAAGAAAAAATTGCGTGGTTGCGTAAATTGTTAGCTTGGCAAGATGATATTACGGATTCTGGCGAAGTGATGGCAGAGTTGCGTAGCCAAGTGTTTGATGACCGTGTATATGTGTTTACGCCAAAGGGCGAAGTGGTGGATTTGCCAACGGGATCTACACCATTAGATTTTGCTTATGCCATTCATAGTGAAATTGGTCATCGCTGTATCGGGGCAAAAGTGGCAGGGCGTATTGTGCCATTTACCTATCAGCTACAAATGGGCGATCAAATTGATATTATTACCCAGAAAAATCCGAACCCGAGCCGTGACTGGCTAAACCCAAATTTAGGATTTACTCACACCGCAAAATCTCGAGCCAAAATTCAAGCGTGGTTTAAAAAACAAGATCGCGATAAAAATATTCCAGCGGGTAAAGAATTACTCGATAATGAACTCGCGCTTTTGAATTTAAGTATTAAGCAAGTGGAACCTTATGCGTTACCACGCTATAACTTGAAAAATTTGGACGATCTTTATGCGGGCATTGGCAGTGGTGATATTCGTTTAAATAACTTAATCAATTTCTTGCAAAGTAAATTGATTAAAGTGACTGCTGAAGAGGCTGATCAAGAAATTTTACGTCATGTTGCTAACAAAAGTGCGGTCAATTCTCAGCAGAAATCTGAAAAGAACAATGGCTATGTGATTGTGGAGGGTGTGGACAATCTTATGCATCATATTGCGCGTTGCTGCCAGCCGATACCAGGCGATGCGATTGTTGGCTATATTACAATGGGACGTGGTATTTCTATTCACCGAGCGGATTGTGAACAATTCTTAGATTTGCAAGCGGCTCATCCAGAACGCATAGTGGAATCAATTTGGGGCGAAAATTACGCAAGTGGTTTCCATATTAATATCCGTATTGTGGCAGGGGATCGCAATGGCTTATTGCGTGATATTACGACGGTTCTGGCAAATGAAAAAATTAGCGTATTAGGGGTCTCAAGCCGTGCTGATACCAAAAAACAGCTTGCTACCATTGATATGGAAATTGAACTCCATAATGTTGAAAGTTTAAGTAAAATATTGGCTCGATTAGCAAAATTAGATGATGTTATCGAAGCGAAACGTTTATAAAAATAGGAAAGTTTATGTATAAAAAAAAGGAGCTAACTCATTTAATCAATTCCACTAAATATTCATTACAGGGCTTAAAAAGTGCGTTTAAAAATGAAACGGCTTTTCGCCACGAATGTTTTCTTGCCTGTATTTTAATTCCTCTTGCGTTCTTTTTAGGCGAAACAAAAATTGAAATTATCTTGATGATTTCTTCTGTTTTGCTTGTGATGGCGTTAGAACTTTTAAACAGTGCGGTGGAGGCTGTTGTAGATCGCATTGGTACAGAACGCCACGAACTTTCAGGTCGTGCGAAAGATCAAGGTTCTGCATCGGTATTTATTGCCCTTTGTATTGTCGGTATCGTTTGGGGCGGAATCTTATTCTTCTAGCCCTTCAAAAGTGCGGTAAGTTTTTACCGCATTTTTGATTTATTCAATCACGTCAAAATCATTTATAAAAATAAGGAAAAATATGACCGCACTTTTAAAAATTGGTCTTGTGTCTGTTTCAGATCGTGCATCAGCAGGCGTATATCAAGATCAAGGCATCCCAGAGTTACAGGCTTGGTTAGAACAAGCGCTTGTCGATCCTTTCCATTTGGAAACAAGATTAATTCCCGATGAACAGCCAGTTATTGAACAAACATTAAAAGAACTGGTGGATGAACAAGGTTGTCATTTAGTGCTGACAACTGGTGGAACAGGGCCAGCAAAACGCGATGTAACGCCTGATGCCACCCTTGCGGTAGCAGATCGAGAAATGCCGGGTTTTGGCGAACAAATGCGTCAAGTGAGTTTGCATTTTGTGCCTACCGCAATTTTATCCCGCCAAATGGGCGTGATTCGTAAGGAAAGTCTGATTTTAAATCTTCCGGGTCAGCCTAAAGCGATTAAAGAAACCTTAGAGGGCGTGAAAGATAAAGAGGGAAATGTGCTTGTAAAAGGCATTTTTAGTGCGGTGCCTTATTGTTTGCAACTGATTAACGGCTTATATATTGATACCAAGCCTGAAATCATCGAAAGTTTCCGTCCTAAATCTGCAAGACGTGAAAATCTGGAGAAATAGCATGAAAAAAATCGAAGCAATGATTAAACCCTTTAAATTAGACGATGTGCGAGAAAGTCTTTCAGATATTGGGATTTCAGGTATGACAATCACGGAAGTACGCGGATTTGGTCGCCAAAAAGGTCATACAGAACTTTATCGTGGTGCGGAATATATGGTGGATTTTCTGCCGAAAGTGAAATTGGAAGTGGTAGTTCCTGATGAGCTTGTGGATCAATGTATTGAAGCCATTATTGAAACGGCACAAACAGGCAAAATCGGCGACGGCAAAATTTTTGTTTATAACGTTGAGCGAGCGATCCGCATTCGCACGGGCGAAGAAAACGAGGATGCGATTTAGTGCAAAATAATTTAAATTTACACCGCACTTTGCTTGGCATTGCTGCGGTAATTATTATCTTAGCTGGCGTAAAATTGGCGGCAGAAATTGTCGTGCCATTCTTGCTATCGCTATTTATCGCGATAATTTGCTCACCGATGATTAAGGCGATGACCCAACGCCGCGTCCCGCATTGGTTAGCCATTACTTTACTTTTCGTCTTGATTTCTTTGGTATTTTTCTTCTTAGTCGGGTTGATTAACAGCACAGCAAGAGAATTTACCCAATCTATTCCACAATATAAAATTTTGCTTTCACAACGCATAAATGATTTGACTGCTTTATCGCAACGTTTCAATTTGCCTTTCACGCTTTCGCGTGAAACCATCCAAGAAAATTTTGACCCAAGCATCATTATGAATTTTGTGAGCCGAGTATTGCTGAATTTCTCTGGTGTGGTGAGTAATGTGTTTGTTTTAGTGTTGGTCGTGATTTTTATGCTTGCTGAAGCGCCAACGATGAAACATAAATTTGCTATGGTGATTAGTTCAACTCCTCATGATGCAGCCAAAGAAGAACGCCATATTGACCGAGTTTTGCAAGGCGTAATTGGTTATCTTGGAATTAAAAGCATCACGAGCTTACTGACTGGTGTTGGGGTATTTATTTTGTTGGAAGCCTGTGGCGTTCAATATGCCATTTTGTGGGCAACCTTGAGTTTCTTGTTGAATTATATTCCGAATATTGGTTCTATCATTGCGGCTATTCCGATTATTGTGCAAGCCTTATTACTGAACGGTTTTGGCATTGGCTTTGGCGTGGCAATTGGTGTTATTGCGATCAATATGGTTGTCGGTAACATTATTGAGCCTAAAATGATGGGACAACGATTAGGGCTTTCAACCTTAGTGGTGTTCCTTTCATTATTGTTTTGGGGATGGTTACTTGGAACAGTGGGAATGCTACTGTCTGTTCCTTTGACGATGGCATTAAAAATTGCCTTGGAGTCCAGTCCCAATACAGCGAAATATGCCTGTCTATTGGGGGATGTCGAAGATTTCAAATAGATTTTAGAGATAAAAATGCGGTGAATTTTCACCGCATTTTTTATGATAAGTCTTGCGGATCAACGTCCAAAATTAACCGCACTTGGCTGTTTTTTTCAAGTTCGGCTTGTTGATATTCTCTCAATACTTTTTGCAACGTGATTCTTGACGGATGCTGCAATAATAACTGCCAGCGATATTGCCCTGCTTTTTTGCTGAACGGTGCAGGCATTGGGCCAAGCATTTGTAATCCCGTAATTTGCTTCGATTGAAAAAAATCTGCAATTTGGCTTAAGCAATTTTCTGCAAGATCAGAATGTCGAGCCTGTGCTTTGAATAACGCCTGAAAAGTAAAAGGCGGCAATCCCATTGAATGGCGTAATTGTAAGGTTTCTTTTGCAAAAGCTTGGTAGCCCTTTGCCAATAAAGTGGTAAGCAAAGGATGATCTGGATAATGTGTTTGTAGCACAACTTCACCTTGTTTATCGGCACGTCCTGCTCGTCCAGCAACTTGAATATAAAGTTGAGCTAAACGTTCTTCTGCACGAAAATCCAGTGAAAATAATGCACTATCTACATTCACTAAGGCAACGAGAGTAACATTCGGAAAATGATGTCCTTTCGCAAGCATTTGTGTGCCAATCAAAATTTGGCTTTTGCCTTGTTGAATATCTTCTAAATAACCTTCCAATTTTCCTTTACGCGCCGTGCTATCGCGGTCGATTCGCGCTACAGAATAATGAGGAAATAGCGTTTTCAAGGTTTCTTCTAATTGTTCTGTGCCGAGACCAGTAGTAACTAAATGGGTAGAACCGCAATCGCCACATTGGCGAGGAATAGTTTTTTGTGCGCCACAATGATGACAACGCAATACATTTTGATGCTGATGATAGGTATAAGGTTTTTCACAATGAGGGCATTGTGCAATCCAACCACATTCATGGCAAAGCAATACGGGCGCAAAGCCACGACGATTTAAGAAAAGCAACACTTGATTGCCTTTTTCGAGGTGGGCTTTCATTCGTTCCAACAAGGGTTTTGAAAGCCCGTTTTGTATATTTTGATTTTTCAAATCAATAACGAAATGACGAAGTGCGGTAGAATTTCCCGCTCTTTTTGATAAAACTAAATGTTGGTATTTGCCGTTTTGTACATTATTAATACTTTCTAAACTTGGCGTGGCAGAACCCATTAATACTGAAATGTTCAGTTTTTGAGCAAGCACGATTGCTAAATCTCGTGCATGGTAACGCCAACTGTCTTGCTGTTTGTAAGACGCGTCCTGTTCTTCGTCCAAAATAATTGCACCAAGATTAGAAAATTGCGTGAACAATGCCGATCTCGTGCCAATCACAATAGCACTTTGTCCAGAGCGGGCTCGATCCCATACATAAAGCCGTTGCGTATCGGTTAAATTAGAATGCAGTACATCAATTTCTACATTAAAACGTGCTTTAAAACGTTGCACCGTTTGAGGTGTTAGCCCGATTTCGGGTACAAGCACTAATACTTGCTTACCCGATTTTAAAATTTCTTCAATATATTGCAGATAAATTTCTGTTTTACCTGAACCAGTCACCCCATCGAGCAGCCATACGTTGAAGCCAGAATGAAAGAGCAGTTGGCTGAAGGCTAAGGCTTGCTGCTTATTTAAGGTTAAACGATTTTCAGCATTGACAATTGGGTTATTGCCTAATCTTTGTTGCCAGCTTAGGGGATTTGTTTGGATAGTAATTTCCTCAATAAACCCTTTGGCTTTTAAGGCAGACCAAATGGCAGAGGAAAAATCATTATTGCCTTTTTCAAGATCAGTTTCAGATAAGTATTGTAGGGCTTCAGCTTGCTTTTTCGAGCGTTTTAATTCGCCTTGTTCAAGGGTATTTTTCCCCGCATCCGTAATTCGCCAAAAAGTGCGGTCATTTTTTACCGCACTTTCGCCGTTACGCAATTTCACAGGCAAGGCTTGAAATAACACATCGCCTAATCCCGCTTGATAATAATTTGCTGCCCAATGAAGCCAATCCCAATAAATGGGCGTAAAAAGTGGGGCTAAATCCAATGGTTGAAGAATAGCCTTGAGTTTATCCTCTGGCACGTCCGATTTTGTCGGAAAATCAGCCACAATGGCGACACGTTTTTGGGTGCCAAAAGGCACAAGAACACGCATACCGATTTGTAATGAAACATCATCGGGGACGAAATAATCAAATAAACGAGGAAGCGGCACAGCCAGTGCCACTCGGACAATTTTCATAATCAACCTTGGGAAAAAATTTGCCCTATTATACGAGAAAAATTGGTATAATCGCCGCCAATTTTTTTCACGAACAAGATTTTTATGACACAAACTTTTGCTGATCAAAAACGTAAAACCGTTGAAACCGCAGAATTTACCGAAGATGGCCGCTATAAGCGCAAAGTCCGTAGTTTTGTGCTCCGCACAGGTCGTTTGAGCGAATTTCAAAGAAATATGATGAATGATAACTGGGGAACACTTGGTTTAGATTATCAAACGGAACCTTTTGATTTTGCTAAGATTTATGGCAATGATAATCCAGTTGTATTAGAAATTGGCTTTGGAATGGGAAAATCGCTTGTGGATATGGCTTTTGCTAATCCTGACAAAAATTACCTTGGCATTGAAGTTCATACTCCTGGCGTTGGTGCTTGTATTGCTTATGCAGTGGAAAAAGGCGTAACGAATTTACGCGTGATTTGCCACGATGCAACGGAAATTTTACGTGACAGTATTGCAGATGGTGCGCTTGGCGGTTTGCAGTTATTTTTCCCCGATCCTTGGCATAAAGTAAAACATCATAAACGTCGTATTGTTCAACCGCACTTTGTGACACAAGTTATACAAAAATTAGGTGAAAATGGTTTTATCCATATGGCGACAGACTGGGAAAATTATGCAGAGCAAATGCTAGAAGTATTAAGCGCAAACACCGATTTAGTGAACACCTCGAAAAATGGTGATTATATTCCAAGACCAGATTTTAGACCTTTAACTAAATTTGAAGCCAGAGGTCACAAACTTGGACACGGTGTTTGGGATTTATATTTTGTGAAGAAATAAGCGGATTTTAACTAAACCCAATACCTAATTTATGAATTTAATATAAAATATGCGTTTGAATATAACCTTAATAGGAGAAATACAATGTCTAAATCTTACAATCAACGCCAACGCAAAAAACTTCATCTTGCGGAATTTCAAGAACTGGGTTTTCTTGTAAATTTCCAATTTGTAGAAGGCACTGCGATTGAAACTGTAGATGAAACCGTTGATCGTTTTATTAACGAAGTGATTCAACCAAATGGTCTAGCTTATGAAGGTAGCGGTTATTTACATTGGGAAGGTTTAGTTTGCCTAGAAAAAATTGGCAAATGCGATGAAAGCCACCGTGAAACTGTGAAAAAATGGTTAGAAACAAATGGTTTGCAACAAATTGAAGTAAGCGAATTATTTGATATTTGGTGGGAATATCCAACAAAAGTAGAATAATCTAAATTGAAAACAGCATAGTCAAAATTGCTATGCTGTTTTGTTTTAATCCCTTGCAAAATTCATTAAACCTTAGATTTTTTGATCTATAACAAATAAAGTTCAAATAATTGACAAACTACCTATTTTGGGTTGTTCTCATTCATTCATCGTAAACACATAATCCTTCATCTACAGAAGCATTCAGAAATATTTTAAAGACATTATGACCGTTGAAAATTTACCTCGCAGACAATTTTTACGCGGTAAATTTTCAACATTGAGCTGTTTAGAAAATAATCAAAAACAGAATTTTGTGGGTATTAGACCGCCTTGGTCAGTGGAAAATTCTATTTTTGTAGCACAATGTACGCGCTGTGGCGACTGTCTTTCTGTCTGTGAAACCAATATTTTGGTAAAGGGCGATGCTGGTTTTCCTGAAGTGCGTTTTGATAATGGCGAATGTACTTTTTGTGGGAAATGTGTAGATGCCTGTAAACAGCCTATTTTTTATCCTCGTGACCAGTTACCTTGGTCACATAAAATCGACATTGGCGTAGCTTGTTTAACATTGCACCGTATTGAATGCCGAACTTGCCAAGATAATTGTCCAGCTAATGCGATTCGTTTCAAATTACAAATGGGTGGCGTAGCACAACCTTTAGTTAATTTCGATGCTTGTAATGGCTGTGGGGCTTGTGTACAAGGCTGTCCTGTGAATGCAATAACAATGAGCGATCTAAAACAAAATGAATAATACAAATTTAATATCAGAAAATGCGAGAGATTGGCACGTTGTTGGATTGATCGTGCAAGGTAATCCAAAAAAATTATCAGCAATTCAAACCGCACTTTTAGCGATTGAGCATACTGAAATTCCGACTTTTGATGAAAAACTTGGAAAATTTGTGGTGGTAATGCAATCGAACGATCAGCATCTCTTGCTTGAAAAAATGGAAAGTGTGAAAGATATCGACGGTGTGATTAATGTATCGTTGGTGTATCACGAGCAAGATGAACAAAATAAATAGTTTTAAAATCAAACGTTTAACGTGGGGGAAAACGCAATGAATTTAAGTCGTCGAGACTTTATGAAAGCCAATGCGGCTATGGCAGCCGCAACGGCAGCGGGGCTAACCATCCCAGTCAAAAATGTGGTTGCGGCTGAATCCGAAATTAAATGGGACAAAGCAGTATGTCGTTTCTGTGGTACTGGTTGTGCAGTATTAGTTGGTACTAAAGATGGACGTGTTGTGGCATCTCAAGGGGATCCTGATGCAGAAGTAAATCGTGGTTTAAACTGTATTAAAGGTTATTTCTTGCCAAAAATTATGTACGGTAAAGACCGTTTAACGCAGCCACTTTTACGTATGACAAACGGAAAATTTGATAAGAACGGCGATTTTGCACCTGTTTCTTGGGATTTTGCGTTCAAAACAATGGCTGAAAAATTCAAAGAAGCGTTCAAAAAGAACGGTCAAAATGCAGTAGGTATGTTTAGTTCTGGTCAGTCTACCATTTGGGAAGGCTATGCGAAGAACAAACTTTGGAAAGCAGGTTTTCGTTCTAACAACGTAGACCCGAATGCGCGTCACTGTATGGCATCGGCGGCAGTTGCGTTTATGCGTACCTTCGGTATGGATGAACCTATGGGTTGTTATAACGACATTGAACAGGCAGATGCTTTTGTTCTTTGGGGATCAAATATGGCGGAAATGCACCCAATTTTGTGGTCGCGTATTACTGATCGCCGTATTTCTAATCCTGATGTTCGTGTCACTGTACTTTCTACTTACGAACATCGTAGTTTTGAACTTGCCGATCACGGTTTGATATTTACACCGCAAACTGATTTGGCAATTATGAACTACATCATCAATTATCTTATTCAAAATAATGCGATTAATTGGGATTTTGTTAATAAACATACCAAATTTAAACGCGGAGAAACGAATATTGGCTATGGTTTACGTCCAGAGCATCCATTAGAAAAAGACACGAATCGTGCAACAGCTGGGAAAATGCACGATTCTTCTTTTGAAGAATTAAAGCAACTTGTATCAGAATATACAGTGGAAAAAGTATCGAAAATGTCTGGGTTAGATAAAGTCCAGTTAGAAACTTTAGCGAAACTTTATGCTGATCCAACGAAGAAAGTGGTTTCCTACTGGACAATGGGCTTTAACCAACATACACGTGGTGTGTGGGTAAACCAATTAATCTACAATATTCATTTACTTACTGGAAAAATTTCAATCCCAGGTTGTGGGCCATTTTCATTAACTGGTCAGCCTTCTGCTTGTGGTACGGCGCGTGAAGTAGGTTCATTCCCTCATCGTTTACCTGCCGACTTAGTGGTAACTAATCCGAAACACCGTGAAATTGCTGAACGTATTTGGAAATTACCAAAGGGGACGGTTTCTGAAAAAGTGGGGTTACACACAATTGCACAAGACCGTGCAATGAATGATGGCCAAATGAATGTGTTATGGCAAATGTGTAACAATAATATGCAAGCAGGGCCAAACATTAATCAAGAGCGTTTGCCAGGCTGGCGTAAAGAAGGCAACTTCGTGATTGTTTCAGATCCTTATCCAACTGTATCCGCACTTTCTGCTGACTTAATTCTTCCAACGGCAATGTGGGTGGAAAAAGAAGGGGCTTACGGCAATGCAGAACGTCGTACCCAATTCTGGCGTCAGCAAGTCAAAGCACCGGGCGAAGCAAAATCAGACTTATGGCAATTAATGGAGTTCGCAAAATACTTCACGACGGATGAAATGTGGACAGAAGACTTACTTGCACAAATGCCTGAATATAGAGGTAAAACTTTATATGAAGTGCTCTTCAAAAATGGTCAAGTAGATAAATTCCCATTGAGCGAACTTGCTGAAGGTCAATTAAACGATGAATCAGAATATTTTGGTTACTACGTTCACAAAGGTTTATTTGAAGAATACGCTGAATTTGGTCGCGGTCACGGTCACGATTTAGCTCCATTTGATATGTATCATAAAGCGCGTGGTTTACGTTGGCCAGTTGTGGAGGGTAAAGAAACCTTATGGCGTTACCGTGAAGGCTATGATCCGTATGTTAAAGAAGGGGAAGGCGTGGCTTTCTACGGTTATCCTGATAAGAAAGCGATTATTCTTGCGGTGCCTTATGAACCACCAGCTGAGTCACCCGATAATGAATACGATTTATGGTTATCAACAGGTCGTGTTCTTGAACATTGGCATACGGGGACAATGACACGCCGTGTACCAGAATTGCATCGAGCATTTCCAAATAATTTAGTATGGATGCACCCATTAGATGCACAAGCACGTGGTTTACGTCATGGCGATAAAATTAAGATTTCATCTCGTCGAGGCGAAATGATTTCTTATTTAGATACTCGCGGACGTAATAAACCACCTCGTGGCTTAGTATTTACCACTTTCTTTGATGCAGGTCAGCTTGCAAATAGCTTAACCCTAGATGCGACAGACCCAATTTCAAAAGAAACCGACTTCAAAAAATGTGCGGTAAAAGTGGAAAAGGCTGCGTAAAAACCATGTAAAAATCAACCGCACTTTATTTCTCCCATCAATAAAAGAGGAAGATGAAAGTGCGGTTAAAATCTAAAAAGAAAATGAAGCAACCCGCACTTAATCCTGAACGTAGAAAATTTCTTAAAGAAGCAACCCGTACTGCGGGTGGTTTAGCTGGCGTTGGGATTTTGTTGGGATTGCAGCAAAATCAAAGTCTTGCGCGCGAAGGTGTGCCATTACGCCCTCCATTTGCTTTGCAAGATGCGAAAGCGTTTTCTGCCGCTTGTATTCGTTGCGGACAATGTGTTCAAGCCTGTCCTTATGACATGCTGCATTTAGCCTCTTTATTATCGCCAGTAGAAGCGGGAACGCCGTATTTTATTGCGCGTGATAAACCTTGTGAAATGTGTCCTGATATTCCTTGCGCAAAGGCCTGTCCTAGTGGTGCATTAGATCGTCAAGCAACAGATATTAATGAATCGCGTATGGGGCTGTCAGTACTGTTAGATCACGAAACCTGCTTAAATTATCAAGGATTACGTTGTGATGTTTGTTATCGAGTTTGTCCATTAATCGATAAAGCGATTACATTGGAAACACAACATAATCCACGTTCTGATAAGCATGCCTTATTTATTCCAACAGTACATTCTGATGCCTGCACGGGATGTGGAAAATGTGAGCAAGCTTGTGTGTTAGAAGAGGCTGCGATTAAGATTTTACCAATGGATCTGGCAAAAGGTATGTTAGGTAAACATTATCGTTTAGGTTGGGAAGAAAAAGCGAAAGCTGGCCATTCTCTTGCACCTAAAGATATGATTTCATTGCCAACTCGAACACCAGACGGAACAACTGTAATTCCTGAACCAGCAGAACCCGTGCTTGCGCCTATTTTAGGGAGTGGCAAATAATGGCAAATGCACCAAAATTTGCAGGGAAAGAGGCTCGAGAAAAATGGGGCTGGTGGTATGCAAACCGCTTTTTGTTTTGGCGTCGATTAAGCCAACTTAGCATTCTTGCGATGTTTTTGAGTGGCCCTTATTTTGGCGTGTGGATTTTAAAAGGTAATTATAGTGGTAGTTTATTACTCGATACTATTCCACTAAGTGATCCTCTAATTACCGCTGAAAGCTTGGCTGCAAGACATTTACCAGATGCTCTCACTTTAATTGGTGCTGCAATTATTGTGTTATTTTACGCAGTACTCGGCAGTAAAGTGTTTTGTGGTTGGGTATGCCCACTAAATGTTGTGACTGACTGTGCTGCGTGGCTTCGCCGTAAGTTAGGCATTCGCCAAACAGCAAAAATTTCGCGCGGTTTACGTTATGGTATTCTTGTGCTTATTTTACTAGGCAGTAGTGTCAGCGGAATGTTGCTTTGGGAGTGGGTTAATCCAGTGGCTGCTCTTGGTCGCGCCTTTGTATTTGGTTTTGGTGCAACAGGCTGGTTATTACTTGTTATTTTTCTTTTTGATTTATTGATTGCTGAACACGGCTGGTGTGGACATCTTTGCCCAATTGGTGCTGCTTATGGTGTGATTGGTGCAAAAAGTTTAATCCGTATTAAAGTGATTGATCGCGCTAAATGCGATAATTGTATGGATTGTTACAATGTTTGTCCCGAAGCCCAAGTGCTACGTTCGCCTTTACACGGAAAAAAAGACGAAAGCCTACTAGTGCTTTCCAAAGATTGCATCAGCTGCGGACGTTGTATTGACGTTTGCGCTGAAAAAGTTTTTAAATTTTCGACCAGATTCGATCATTCAGGGGAGTGATTAATATGACTAAACAGGTATCTAAAATTTTAGCGGGATTATTTACCGCACTTTTTGCTGGCTCACTGATGGCATCTGATGCACCAGCAGTGGGAAAAGATTTAACTCAAGCGGCAGAAAATATTCCACCCGCATTTCATAATGCACCGCGTCAAGGCGAATTACCCGCATTGAACTATGTAAATCAGCCTCCAATGGTTCCACATAGTGTGGCAAACTATCAAGTGACAAAAAATGTAAATCAATGTTTAAATTGCCACAGCCCAGAAAATTCTCGTTTGAGCGGTGCAACTCGAATCAGCCCAACTCACTTTATGGATCGTGATGGAAAAGTAGGTTCAAGTTCATCGCCACGTCGTTATTTCTGTTTACAATGTCACGTTTCTCAAGCAAACGTAGATCCTATTGTTCCAAATGATTTCAAACCGATGAAAGGTTACGGAAACTAATTTAAGAGGTCTATATGTCTGAGAAAAAACCAAATATCTTAAAGCGTTTCTGGCAATGGTTTAGAAAACCAAGCCGTATGGCGATAGGTACAATTATTATCTTATCGGCTATTGGCGGTATTCTTTCTTGGGTTGGTTTTAACTATGGTTTAGAAAAAACCAACACTGAACAGTTCTGTGCAAGCTGCCATATGCAAGATGCTTATCCAGAATATTTACATAGCGTGCATTATCAAACTCGTACTGGTGTGGGGGCAAGTTGTCCAGATTGTCACGTACCACACGAATTTGGTGCAAAAATGAAACGTAAAATTATTGCAGCTAAAGAAGTATATGCGCACTATACTGGAAAAGTGGATACCTTAGAAAAATTCAATGCGCATCGTTTAGAAATGGCTCAAAATGAATGGGCGCGTATGAAAGCTAACGATTCTAAAGAATGTCGTAATTGTCATAATGTAGATCGTATGAACTTCAATGATCAACGTTCTGTGGCGGCACGTATGCACCAAAAAATGAAAACTGAAGGTAAAACTTGTATCGACTGTCACAAAGGTATTGCACACCAATTACCTGATATGAGTGGCGTTGAGTCAGGCTTCAAAGACGAGAAGTGATTTTCTAAAAATAGGCTGAAAAAATACCGCACTTTTTTCAGCCTATTATAAATTTGGGTAGTTTATAAAAAAATCTGCACTTTAATTCGCTGATTTATTCAGCCTTTAAGGTGCAGATTAATTATATTTTCTAAAGTGCGGTTAATTTTTAGATTATTTTTAGCCTAAGATTTTATCTAACTCTTGGCTAACTTCTTCTACTTTTTGTGTACCGTCTAAACGGAAATATTGAGTATTCCCCGCTTTCGCTTCTGCTTGGTAATAATCAATTAATGGGCTAGTTTGTTTATGATATACGGCTAAACGATCTAATACAGTTTCTGGTTTATCGTCTGCACGAATAATTAAATCTTCGCCTGTTACATCATCTTTACCTTCCACTTTTGGTGGATTATAAACGATGTGGTAAGAACGACCAGACGCTTGGTGTACGCGACGGCCACTCATACGTTCAACAATCACTTCGTCTGGCACATCAAATTCTAAAACAAAGTCAATTTTAACACCTGAATCTTTCAGTGCATCCGCTTGTGGAATAGTACGAGGGAAACCATCTAACAAGAAACCATTTGCACAGTCAGCTTGAGCAATACGATCTTTTACAAGAGCAACGGTTAATTCATCTGGTACTAATTTACCTTCATCCATTAATGCTTTAGCTTGTTTGCCAAGTTCAGTCCCCGCTTTGATTGCAGCACGGAACATATCACCAGTTGAAATTTGCGGGATACCAAATTTGTTCATAATAAATTGTGCTTGAGTGCCTTTACCTGCACCCGGTGCACCTAAAAGAATAATTTTCATAAAAAATCTCCATTAATACAAAACGTGATTAAGATACTGATAAAGCATAGTGCGGTCAAATTTTTTATAATTTTTACCGCACTTTTATACTGAGCTGGTCTTATTATTTTTTTGCTTCCAAGGTGCTACCCAAAATAAACAAAGCATGCCGGGAATCGCTAAAAATAAACAAAACCAAAAATACTGATAATACCCCACTGCTCCCACAACATAACCAGAAAGTATACCTAAAACTTTACTTGGCAAAGCTGAAAGGCTTGTAAAAAGTGCAAGCTGTGTTGCAGTATAAAGAGGATTACTCTCACGCGCCATAAAAGCCACAAAAGCTGCGGTACCAAGTCCAACGCCGATATATTCTGCTGCAATCACAACACCTAGTTTCCATAACTCGGCAGATGTAATAACATCAAAATGACCGAAAGCAGACAACCAAATAAACCCACCAATTGTTACCATTTGTACAAGCCCAAATAGCCACAATGCACGGTTAATACCCAGTTTTAGCATTATCATACCACCAGCAAGCCCAGATAAAATGCTTGACCAAAGTGAAGTACTTTTTACAACAATAGCAATATCCTCTTTGCTAAATCCCATGTCATAAATAAATTTGGTTTGTAACGTTGTGGCAAAAGAATCCCCGAACTTATACAAAAACAAAAATAGTAAAAAACCGATAGCCTGAATGACGCCCTTACGCTGGAAAAATTCTTGTAATGGAATCCAAAATGCTTGATAGAACGGCTGATTAGTTTGCTGCATGTCTATTTTTGGCTCTTTTGCTAAAAATAGTGTCATGAAGATGCCTGCTAACATACAAAGTGCGGTCCACAAAAAGACGGTTTCCCAAGGATAAATCGCCGCCAAATATAGCGATAATCCACCAGGAATTAATCCCGCAATTCGATAAGCATTAATATGAATAGTGTTTCCTAAACCTAATTCATGATCACTCAAAATTTCACGACGATACGCATCCAACACGATATCTTGTGTAGCTGAAAAAAAGGCGATAAGCAACGCAATATTTGCTACTGTACCCAGTTGTGTGAGCGGATCAAACAGGCTAATGATGTAAAGTAAAATCAATAATGCCACTTGTGAAAGCAGCATCCAGCTACGACGACGCCCTAAAAAACTCGGGAAATAACGATCCAATAATGGTGCCCACAAAAATTTCAAGCCATAAGGCAACATCACACCCGTTACTGCGCCAATAAGCTCAATTGAAAGATGTTTATCTGTCAGCCAAACAGGCAACATTTGCAATAACACAAATAATGGCAAACCAGAATTAAAACCTGTGAAGGCGCAAATTAACATCTTGCGCGTAAAAATTTGGGAAGAAAAGGAATTTGACATAAAGTGCGGTTAATTTTGGTTGTATTTTAGAAATTTCGCCTTTCAATTAAAGGATTTTTGTAAAAATTAGGGGATTTTTAATCATTCCCCCAATGTTTAGCATTCTTCTTCCTAAAAAAGAAAAACAAATATTAGAGAATATTAATCTCTATACCCTTTTGAATTATTTTTCTGCCAGTTCCACGTGTCTTGCATCATTTTTTCAAGACCACGTTCTGCCACCCAACCAAGCTCTTTTGCAGCTAAACTAGGATCAGAATAGCAAGTGGCAATATCGCCAGAGCGGCGTTCTACAAGTTTATATGGAATTGTAATATTGTTGGCTTTTTCAAAGGCTTTTACCATATCTAATACGGAATAACCATGGCCCGTACCAAGATTATAAATATGTAAGCCAGCGTCATTTTCATGACGTTGAAGCGCTTTTAAATGCCCCACAGCTAAATCCACTACATGAATATAATCACGCACACCTGTTCCATCATGAGTGTCGTAATCACTACCAAATACAGAAAGTTGTGCTAATTTACCGATAGCAACTTGGCTAATATAAGGTAATAAATTATTTGGAATACCATTTGGATCTTCACCAATCAAGCCACTTTCATGCGCCCCAACTGGATTAAAATAACGCAAGATAGTCATGCTAAATTTTGGTTCCGCTTTTGCTGTATCGCGTAAAATCTGCTCAACCATATATTTAGATGTACCATAAGGGTTGGTTGTACCGCCGACTTCACAATCCTCTGTAATTGGAATAATTTTTGGATCGCCGTAAACCGTTGCAGATGAGCTGAATACAAAGTTCCAAACACCCGCTTTTTTCATTTCTTGAATTAATACAAGGGTGCCAGCGACATTGTTCATGTAATATTCTGTCGGCTTTTGAACACTTTCCCCTACGGCTTTTAACCCTGCAAAGTGAATAACCGAGTTAATCTCATTTTCTGCAAAAATTTTTTGTAACAAAGCACGATCTAAAATATCGCCTTCATAAAACTTTGCTTCTTTGCCTGTAATTTGTTTTACACGCTCAAGGGATTTTGGCGATGAATTGCAAAGATTATCTAATACTACCACCTCTTTGCCAACATTTAATAATTCTACAACTGTGTGAGAACCGATATAACCAGCGCCACCCGTCACTAAAATGGCCATAATGATTTCCTTGTTAATTATTGAGACTAAAAAATTATATCACTATTTTGTGTGGTAAGAATGGTGATTTTCAATAAAATAAAAAACCTGTTGCTAAAAAGTATTGTTGTAGCGAGTGAGATAACCTCTCATATTTAGGGCTATGTCCATTAGTTGTGTGATATAAGGTTATCTAATCCCATTTTCTTGATTTTAAGGCGTGTTTTATATCATTAGGTAAACGTAATATATCCCAGATCAACCGAAAAATCAGATTTTGGTAAATTCTTGGTTTGGAATATATACCAATTTTTTATATACAAACTTCGGCGGAATTAAAATATCTTGTGTGTAATTTTTCTTTTCTTCGAGAATAAAAGTAATTGGGTTATTCAGTGGTGATAAAGGAAAATAATTACATAGAGGACTTTCTGGCGAAATGCAATAAATATTTACTCCATAATGTTTTTGTAAAAAATAAAGTGCATTTAAATCATATTCCATAGAATGGATATCGCTTTGACTTTTATTTTGTGAAAAAGAAGGTAATAATTTAATAATATTTTCTTTTTGATGATGAAATGCGTAAGGATTCCCTTTTTCTTGATAAAAATCAATACCTGTTAAATAAAGATCTTTATAACCCATTACAGTTGCCACTGCACACATATAAACGCCTGATGTAATTCTCTTATTTTCATATAATTCGTTATATTGTAAATAGGCATCAAAGGCGGGTAGCTTGTTTAAATAATAATGTCCAATATCAACTTGTGTTAGTAATTTTTGTACATTTTTAATTTTCTTGCCAAGAAAATAATGATCTTCAAAATAAAATTGATTGCAACGGAAAACATCATAATCTTTAGGTAATAAACTATAGTCAATTGATTTTAAACTTGTTCCATTACCTGCAATAATGACAGACTTTGATTGATTGATTGATTGATTGATTGAT
>NZ_KV805856.1:191663-213373 GCF_001811665.1 Haemophilus sp. HMSC066A11 | reverse complement strand
GATTGATTGATTGATTGATTGATTGATTGACATATTGTACCGTTCATTGAATAAAATAGAAGTTATCCCTAAAAAATAATAAACATTATATAGATTTATAGAACTTTTTACTAAACGTTGATTATACCTTCCTAAAATTATTATCTAATATCAGTTGTACTATCTCCGTTGTATCTTAGCAAGAAAAATTTAAAAATGCTTTTCTTGTTCCATTCGGATAGAAACCTAATCGCTTGTTTTTTCTACCAAACAAGCGTAAACTTACCAACAATTTTTAGTCGGGGTGCCGAAAGGCTGAGATGATACCCGTGAACCTGAAACAGTTAGCACTGACGTAGGAAACTAATATGCCAAAAAATCCATTTTCTTTTCATTCCATTTCTTATCCTTTCTTTTTTATTACGCATTCCCTTTAATCATTGAGGCGAGCAATGGTGCGTATTCAAGATTTGAGTCTTGCCTTTAATGGGCAAACGTTATTTGAGCATCTTAATTTAACCCTGTTGCCGAACGAATGGGTAAGCTTGTTGGGCAGTTCAGGCGTGGGAAAATCGACACTTTTGCGACTACTGGCGGACATTGAAACGCAAGGTGTGGTGCAGGGGAAAATCCTATTTGAACCGAAAATTCGTATTGCGTGGTTGCCTCAAAAAGAGACACTTTATCCGTGGTTGTCAATTGTCGATAACGTGCAGTTGCAAGCGGTCTTATTTGGGCGAAAATCTGCAAAAACCACTGAAAAAGCTAAAATGTTGCTTGAAAAAGTGGGAATGGCAGCACATTGGCACAAGCCTTGTTCGCAGCTTTCGGGCGGGCAAAAACAGCGGGTTGCCTTGGCACGCACCTTAATGCAAGAGGCGGATTTGATTTTGCTTGATGAGCCTTTTTCCGCTCTTGATGCCATCAGTCGCCATCAACTTCAAGATTTAGCCTTTGAACTGCTAGAAGATAAATCAGTGCTGCTCGTGACCCACGATCCGCAAGAGGCATTACGGCTAAGTCAGCGTATTTTTGTGTTGCGTTCGCCTGAATCTCATCAAACAGCATTATCGGCGGTGATTCTGCCCGAAGGTAACGCCCCTCGTGAGTTGCATCAAGCCAATTTATGGGCGTTGCAGCAACAATTATTGCAGGAATTAGGGGGCGAACAATGAAAATTCGCCTACTTAAACCGCTTTTAATTGTTGGCGTGTTGTTGATGATCTGGCAAATGGTCGCAACCTTGGGCAGCTTCCCACACTACATTTTTCCCTCACCGCAAGCTGTAAGGCAGCAGTTATTCACACACGCTGAACTGCTTTGGCAGCATACGCAAGTCACGTTGTTAGAAATCTGCTTAGGGCTGTTGTTAGGCTTTCTATTTGGGTTGATTTCGGCATTGTTGCTCTCATTTTCTCGTCAAATTTCTGCCGTCTTATTGCCGATTTTGGTCATTTCGCAAGCGATTCCCGTGTTTGCTATTGCGCCGTTGTTGGTGTTGTGGTTTGGCTATGGAATGGCATCCAAAATTGTGATGTCGGTGCTGATTATCTACTTCCCCGTCACGGCAGCTTGTTATGATGGACTACGCAACACCCCACAAGCGTGGCTCGATTTGGCGAAAACCTTTAACATTTCCCCCTTGCGTTTATTGCTTAAAGTACGATTACCTGCGGCTTTGCCTGCTTTTGCTTCGGGCTTGCGAATTGCGGTTTCGGTCGCCCCGATTGGTGCGGTGGTGGGCGAATGGGTAGGTTCGTCTGAAGGCTTGGGGTATTTGATGATTCACGCCAATGCCCGAATGCAAGTCGATTTAATGTTTGCCGCCTTACTGATTTTAGTGTCAATTTCACTCTGTTTATATTTCAGCATTGATTGGCTATTACACCGTTTTATTTGGTCTGTTTAACTTTTCATTAAAGGAGAAAAAATGAAGACAATCATCCGTTATTTTAGCTTTGTAATGGGGCTAATGCTCACGCTTCCTAGCTTTGCAAAAGAGAAAATCAGCGTAATGCTAGATTGGTATGTAAACCCCGATCATGCAGCCATCATTGTGGCTCAACAAAAAGGCTTTTTTGAAAAAAATAACTTGGAGGTTGAAATTACCGAACCTGCTGATCCTGCATTACCGCCGAAATTAGCGGCGGCAGAAAAAGTTGATTTAGCCGTGAGTTATCAGCCTCAGCTTTATCAACAAGTGGCAGAAGGCTTGCCTTTAGTGCGAGTGGGTTCACTGATTTCAAATCCATTAAATAGCGTAGTGGTACTAAAAAAGAGCAATTTGAAAAGCCTTGCTGATTTAAAAGGTAAAAAAGTGGGGTATTCTGTCAGCGGTTTTGAAGATGGATTACTTAATACAATGCTTCATTCTATTGGTTTAAGCAATAAAGATGTGGAATTAGTGAATGTAAATTGGTCGCTTTCGCCCTCCCTTTTAACTGGACAAGTGGATGCTGTGATTGGTGCATTTCGTAATTTTGAACTCAATCAGCTTGCTTTAGAAAATCAAGAAGGTATCGCATTCTTCCCTGAACAATATGGCGTGCCTGCTTATGATGAGTTGATTTTAGTTGCTAATAAAAACAGCGTAACAGATAAAAAAACATCGGCATTTTTGACCGCACTTGAACAAGCCACAAGCTATCTACAAGCTCACCCTAATGAAGCGTGGCAAGCCTTTGTCAGCTATAAACCGAATGAACTCAACACGCCATTAAACCAACTGGCGTGGAAAGACACTCTCCCTTTCTTAGCCAATAAACCTCGCCAATTAGACGCTAAACGTTATCAACAAATGGCAGAATTTATGCAACAAAAAGGCTTAATTCCAAAAGCCTTAGCGTTGAAAGAATATGCGGTAGAAATTGAATAAGGAAAAAAGATGATTGAACAACTCATTCAACAAGCTCAGCCTTATTGGCAACAATATATTGAACACGAATTTGTGCAACAGCTCGCAAAAGGTACGCTACCAAAAGCTTGTTTTCAGCATTATTTAAAGCAGGATTATCTCTATCTTTTTCATTACAGCCGAGCCTTTGCCTTAGGTGTATTCAAGGCAAAAAATTTCGCTGAAATGGAAACACCTCGTAAAACCTTAGAGATTCTTTGCCAAGAAATTCAACTACATTTAAATTATTGCCGTGAGTGGGGAATTAGTGAGCAAGAGATTTTTGCTACTCAAGAAAGTGCCGCTTGCATTGCTTATACTCGCTATTTGCTTGATTGCGGCATGACGGGCAGTTTGGCTGAGCTTTATGCAGCTGTAACCCCTTGTGCTTTGGGTTACGCTCAAGTTGCTCGTTACATTACTCAGCATTATCCTCGCTTACCGAACAATCCTTATCAAACGTGGATTGATACCTATGCGAGTGAGGAATTTCAACAAGCCGCCCAAGAAACCGTTGATTTTCTTACCGCACTTTGCAAACCACTAAACCCAAGCCAGCTTGCTGAGATTCAACAGATTTTCACCACCGCAACTAGAATGGAAATTGCGTTTTGGCAAATGGGGTTGGATTTTGCTTAGGCTTAGATTGGCGATTAGACGAATGACTTTATTTATCTCCAAACGGATAAATTTATTGCGATTTTCTACCTCCTCTTTGAGAAAAGAGGGGTAGAAAAATTATCTTATTCTAATCTTGCTATAAGCTAATGCTATAACAAAAAATGCGGCTTGCAGAAGAATAATACAAGCACCTGTTGAGGCATCAAAATGATAGCTCAAGATTACGCCAATTAGGCTTGATGTAATGGAACTGACAATAGCAATCCATAGCATTTTATCAAAAGATTTTGTTAGCGTAAGTGCAGTAATTCCTGGTGCAATTAACATTGCCACCACCAAAATAACGCCAACCACTTGCATCGTGCTTACAATAGTTAAAGCAAGCAGCATTAACAAACCATAATGTAAAATTTTAGGAGAAAGCCCTGCAACACGGGCGTGGTTTGGGTCAAAACAATAAAGCAAAAAGTCTTTACGTTTAAAGACAATCAGACAAAAAATTATTGCAGAAATGACCGCACTTTGAATCAGCTCTTGATGACTTACACCCAACACATTACCAAACAAAATATGGCTTAAATGCTGTTCTGTTTGAATTTTGGTAAACATAACCAAACCGATAGCAAACATTCCAGAAAATACAATGCCCATTGCGGTATCTTCTTTTATACGACTATTTTCTTTTAAATATCCCACACCAAGCGAGCAAAAAATGCCTGAAAAAAATGCGCCAATCGCTAAAGGGATTCCTGCCAAATAAGCAAGTACAATACCAGGTAATACAGCGTGAGAAATCGCATCACCCATTAATGACCAACCTTTCAAGACTAAATAACAAGAAAGCAACGCACAAATAATTGAAACAATCAATGCGGTCAATAAGGCATTTTGCATAAACTCAAATTGTAGCGGTTCTAAAAGCCAATCAAACATTTTCTACCGCCTTTTTATTACGAGTGAGTAAGCCATATTTTGGTGAAAACAAGAAGGCAGCCAAGAATAATAATGTTTGCAATGTCACAATCACACCGCCTGTGGCACCATCTAAATAATAGCTAATATAGACTCCAACAAAACTTGTCACCGCCCCTAAAATAATGGCGATGATTGACAAGGTTTTGAATTTATCCGTTAGTAAATATGCTGTCGCACCTGGGGTAATGACCATCGCAATGACTAAAATCGCGCCTACAGTTTGCAAGGCAGCTACCACACAAGCACTTAATAATGTGAAAAATAAGATTTTATAAAATAATGGGGAAAGACCGACTGTAATCGCTTGAGTTTCATCGAAAAAAATCAGCAGTAAATCCTTCCAAAATAATAAAAGTAATACTAAACAAACACCGATAATAATTGCCACTTGGTAAATATCTTCATCGGCAATGCCTAAAATATTACCTAAAATGATATTTTGCACATTTACTGCTGTTGGATTTAAAGAAATGATTAACAGACCTAATGCAAAAAAAGTACTGAAAATAAATCCGATAACAGCATCTTCTTTCAATTTAGAAATGGATTTAATCCAAAGAATGGAAAGTGCGGCTAAAATTCCGGCAAAAAATGCGCCAAGTGCGTAAGGCAAGGCAAAAGCATAGGCAATTGCAACACCAGGTACGACTGAATGGGAAAGCGCATCGCC
Organism: Haemophilus sp. HMSC066A11; assembly: GCF_001811665.1. NCBI lineage: Bacteria > Pseudomonadati > Pseudomonadota > Gammaproteobacteria > Pasteurellales > Pasteurellaceae > Haemophilus > Haemophilus sp. HMSC066A11. Next base: position 208,235 of record NZ_KV805856.1, on the reverse strand, counting down.
AATTAGAGACCAACCTTTGAGCATTAAATATGAAGACAAAAACGCACAAATCCCACCAACTGCGGTACTCAAGATCATCGCCTTGAGCATATAATCATAGGAAAAAGGTTCGAGCAATAAATCTAACATTACCTAATCCCTCTTATTTTTAACCGCACTTTTATAAGGGTAATCTTCAAAATGACAATTTTGTGTTGTTGGCGCAGGTGGATCTTGCTTAGTTTCGCCATAGAATACAACGGCTTTTTCATCATCTGTTAAGACAGTAACAGAACGTTTATCTTCATCATTATGTAAATTTTCGCCCAATAATTTAATATGACGTAACACCCCACCAAATACAATTTCCAAATTATGTTGGTTAAAGGTGTCTTCTGTTTTTCCTGCGGCGATGACCGTGCGATTAATCATTACCACTTGATCACAAAAATCAGGAACAGAACCTAAGTTATGGGTTGAAACAAGAATAAGATGACCTTCTTCTCGAAGCTGTTGAAGAAGATCAATAATGGCATTTTCAGTTTTCACATCAACGCCAGTAAAAGGTTCATCCAATAAAATAATTGGGCTTTGTTGTGCTAAAGCGCGGGCTAAAAACACGCGTTTTTTCTGCCCGCCAGATAATTCACCAATTTGACGATGCGCGAGATGCTCAATATTCACTCGCTGCATCGCCTCTTGAACTTTTTGTTTATCAATCGCTTTGGGGATACGAAGAAAATTCATATACCCATAACGTCCCATCATCACGACATCATACACTGACACAGGAAATTGCCAGTCCACTTCTTCTGATTGTTGTACATAAGCAACCAAATTACGTTTCAGTGCTTGGGAAATTGGCAAATCACAAAGTTTAATTTCGCCTTGTTGTGGCTTTACAAGTCCCATTATGCTTTTAAATAATGTGGACTTACCACTTCCATTCACGCCAACCAACGCACAAATAGTTCCACTATTGAGTGAGAACGTCATATTGTGAATAGCAGTATGACCATTGTTGTAACGAACAGTTACATCATTAACCCAAATTGATGTCGAGAAAGAGTCCATTATTTTCCGAATCCTTTAACAATGGTTGATACAGTGACGTTAAGCAAATCAATATAAGTTGGCACTGGACCTTCTTTCGCAGAAAGTGAATCAACATACAATACGCCACCGTATTTTGCGCCACTTTCTTTCGCTACTTGTTGTGCAGGTTTCGCTGAAATTGTACTTTCACTAAACACAACTGGAATATTGTTTTTACGAACTAAATCAATCACTTTACGCACTTGTTGTGGTGAGCCTTGTTGTTCAGCATTGATTGGCCATAAATAACCTTCTTTTAAGTTGTAATCTTTCGCCAAATAACTGAAAGCCCCCTCACTTGTTACAAGCCAGCGTTGCTCTTCTGGAATTTGTGCTAATTTTGCACGAAGCGGTTCATCAAGTTGTTTAATTTTTTGAGCATAGTCAGCGGCATTTTTTTCATATACAGCTGCATTTTGTGGATCGTATTTCACTAACGCATTCTTAATATTTTCAATATAAATTAAAGCATTAGATGGCGACATCCAAGCGTGTGGATTAGGCGCATCTTTATACGGGCCTTCATAAATAGATAATGGTTGAATACCTTCTGTTACTACCACAGCAGGTTTATCTTTAACATTTTGGAAGAAACGCTCAAACCAACGTTCCAAATTTAAGCCGTTCCATAAAATTAAATCGGCAGATTGTGCTTTTACAATGTCTTTTGGCGTTGGTTCATATTCGTGAATTTCAGCACCTGGTTTGGTAATAGATTCCACTGTTGCTGCATTGCCTGCCACATTTTGCGCAATATCTTGAATCACGGTAAAAGTGGTTACGACTTTAAATTTTGCGTTAGCTTGCATTGCAAATAAACCAAGTGCAAGTGCGGTCATAATTTTGAATGAATTTCGCATAAGATGTCCTTATTTAAAAAAGATAGATTGAATGCCTGAATAATCGTTCAACAGCACAACAATTATTCATCGGAAATAATAGTACTACTTTTTATGTTGTTTTGGAATGGAAATAATTATCAAAATGATAGATTTATTTATAATTATTTCGTACAAAATGTATTGAATGTATGAAAAAAGAACAAAACATTTTGGTTAGTATTAAGTTCAGCAATAGTCTTAGCTGCTTGTGATGATAAACCTAAAATGACAGAACAAACCAAAACAACTGACCAAGAAAAAGTCACTGTAGAACAGCCTGCTCATCAGCTAAAAAACGCGAGATAAAACAAACTGTTATCTCGCGTTTTTATGTTTATGAACATTATTTTGATAATTTCTGAATTAGCGTATTAAATCCCACTTCATCATAGCCATCTTCATATTGGGCTTCTCCTGCTACATCACGAATTGTTCTTCCATTTAATGCCGTGCAGCCGAATTTTTCTAATTTGCTTTTAGTAAAACTAGAACGATACGCAGAGGAAGTGTTATTTAAACTAATTACGCCAATAGTTGCATTTTTGCATCGGTGTTTATTAATGAAAACGAGATTATAACCAGATTCTTGAATGTAGCCTGTTTTATTCACTGCCGCATCAAAGATTTCATCACGCACTAACTTATTAGTATTTTTAATATAAAGTTTGTGTTTCCCTGCTTGAATATAAGTTGCACTAAGATTAGATAAACGTTTAATGTCCGATTTATTTAATGAATATTTGGCGAGCTTAACTAAATCCATTGGGCTGGAAATATTATAGCTAGATAATCCTGAACTATCGTGAAAACGAGTAGAATACATACCAAGTTGATGGGCTTTTTCGTTCATTTTCTTAATAAATTGGCGACGACTTATTCCCGCTGCACGAGAAAGCGCGTGGGCGGCATAGTTATCAGAATGGACAAGCATTGCTTTCAATAATTCGTTACAAGAAATAGGAATATTTTTAGGTAATTTTGTTCCAGTACCTTTAATTCGATCCGTATCCTCTTTTGTGATTGCGATTCGACAATTAGGATTTTTATTATTCTCTAAAAATACATTAGCCGTCATTAATTTTGTTACAGAGGCAATAGGCTGAATACTATCAGACGCGTGGCTTTCCAACACTCGATTATGGGTAAAATCATACACAACATAAGACTGTGCCAGCGCAAAAGAAGGACACAAAGATAAAATAAATAAAGCTTTTTTAAACATTATTGGTCACCTTAAAAAATAGGCTGATATTTTACCGCACTTTTTCCGCTGTAATTGAAAATATTTGCGATCTAGATCGCAAAAAAGTGCGGTAAGATTTTCTATCGTTTTTCAATTCCGCTAGATTATGCGGTGACAAATCTGTACAATCGCCGTTCATTTTTTAATTGCGAATTTTTCATTGTGAGTTTTTGATAAAAACACCTGCACAACGCTATCGCCACAATGTGTAATAACGAGGCTAAAATGTCAGAATTATTGTCAGTGCAATCAGATGCACCCGCTAAAAAAATTAATCTAATGGATTTAACGCGCCAACAAATGCGCGAATTTTTTAAAGAACTCGGCGAAAAACCATTCCGAGCAGATCAGTTAGTTAAATGGATTTATCATTTTGGCGAAGATAATTTCGACAATATGACAAACATTAATAAAAAATTACGTGAAAAACTTAAGGCGGTTGCAGAAATTAAAGCCCCAGAAGTTGCCGTTGAGCAGCGTTCAGCCGATGGCACGATAAAATGGGCAATGCAAGTGGGCGAGCAGCAAGTTGAAACTGTGTATATTCCCGAAGCAGATCGTGCGACGCTTTGTGTATCTTCCCAAGTTGGCTGTGCCTTAGCTTGTACCTTCTGTTCAACCGCACAACAAGGATTTAATCGCAATTTAACGGTTTCAGAAATTATCGGTCAAGTATGGCGAGCCTCTAAAATTATTGGCAACTTTGGCGTAACTGGCGTTAGACCCATTACAAATGTGGTAATGATGGGAATGGGCGAACCCTTATTGAATGTTGCTAATGTTGTTCCTGCAATGGAAATTATGTTAGATGATTTTGCCTATGGTTTATCAAAACGTCGTGTAACCTTATCGACTTCTGGTGTTGTGCCAGCATTAGATAATTTGAGCAAAATGATCGATGTGGCTTTGGCTATTTCATTACATGCCCCAAACGATGAATTACGTGATGAAATTGTGCCAATCAACAAAAAATACAATATCAAAACATTGATTGACTCGGTAAATCGTTATTTGACAGTATCAAATGCAAATCACGGCAAAGTGACGATTGAATATGTGATGCTCGATCATGTAAATGATGGCGTAGAACACGCTCATCAACTTGCAGACGTATTAAAAAATACGCCTTGTAAAATTAATTTAATTCCGTGGAATCCGTTCCCAGAAGCACCTTATACAAAAAGCTCGAATACGCGCATCGATCGCTTCCAAAAAACCTTAATGGAATATGATTTTACCGTGATTATCCGTAAAACCCGTGGAGATGACATTGATGCAGCTTGCGGACAATTAGCGGGAGATGTTATCGATCGTACTAAACGTACCGCAATGAAACGCCAATTTGGACAAAATATTGGGGTGACAGAAGTTAATTAATATTCTAGGCATGTGAATTAATCAAGTTCACATGCCCTATGTTTTCATACAAATTAAAGCATATTAAGTATTTCTTCCTGCCCAGTTAAAAGGAGAAAAAATGAAAACAATAAGTAAACAACTAAGTGCGGTTATTTTTCCTTTTATTTTTTCTGCCTGCGTTTCACAATCTGCATCTAACTTAAATCATCAAGCTGCCGCTAAAGCTCGTGTGGAACTCGCTTTGAGCTATCTTCAGCAAAATAATCCTCAACTGGCTAAAATCAATTTAGACAAAGCACTTCAACACGATAAAAATTACTATCTCGTGCATTCAGCACTTGCACATTATTATCAACAACAAGGGGAAATAGAGAATGCACATCGTGAATATGAAATAGCCGTAAACCTTAATCATAAACAAGGCGATGTGCATAATAATTTTGGTACGTTTCTATGTAGTCAAAAGAAATTTGAACAAGCCCAGCAACAATTTGAATTAGCACTTAATTCGCCAAATTATTATCATCAAGCAGATACATTTGAAAATATCGTGCTTTGTGCTTATTCCGCGCAAAAAATGGATATTTATCAGCAAACTTTAGAAAAATTACGTCAAATCGATGGAAAACGTGCGGAAAAATTCAATAGTCTAAAATAAAGCATTGCCAAATCAAGTATTGGACTTTAAAATTTAGCCTCCATTTACCGCCTAATTATTTGATTAAATTTATGAATCCAACTACTGAGCAAGTGCTTTCCCCTGGTGAGATTTTTCGTCAAACACGCGAAGCCTTAAATCTTTCTCTTGAAGATGTCGCTAAAGAAATCACGCTACGCCCTTCTATATTAGAGCAACTTGAAAATAATGAATTTATTCAAAAATCTACCCCTGCAATCTTTGTAAAAGGTTATGTGCGTAGCTATGCAAAGTTCTTACGTTTGCCAGATTCTGTGTGGGAAAATATTGTTTTTGCTGAAACAGAAAAAAATGATTTAGGGAAAAATGCACGTTCAACCCGTGCCGTTAATCAATATTCCTCTCACAATCGTTGGATCGGGCGTTTAACCGCAATAGTATTCGTGATTGTAATTGGTATGACTGGGCTTTGGTGGTGGCAAAGTTATCAACAAAATACTCAAGAACGCGATGATTTAGTGCAAAGCTATGTTGCCTCTACCGAAAACAATCAGCCCGCCACCGCTCTTGTGACAACAGAAGAAAGCAATAAAACTGCACTAGAAACAGCAGCACCAGTCTCACAACCAGTAGAAATAACAAATAATCTGTTACCAAAAATAGCACAAGAAAATAGCGTTTCACAACCCAAAAACGATGAAAAATCAGTTTCAGACATTCAAAGTGCGGTCGAAAATCCAAGTATTTCTCCAACGTTACCTATAGCAAAAGGCGATTTAGTGATTGAAATACTAACAAATAGCAGTTGGATTAGTGTAAAAGATAACGCTCGCCACGTATTAGCACAAAAAGAATATAAACAAGGCGAAATATTAACCTTTAATGGCAATGAATTTTCATTAATTGTAGGTGCGCCAAGCAATGTGCGTATCACTTACAAAGGCGAGAATTATCCTCTCAAAGTGGATGGTCGCGTAGCAAAATTCAAGCTTTCACAACCTTAGGAAAAATAATGTCAGCTTTTCAGCCAACTATTAAGCGTCGTGAATCGACAAAAATATATGTGGGAAATGTACCAATTGGTGGAGATGCGCCGATTGCCGTGCAATCAATGACAAATACTCGCACCACTGATGTGGAAGCGACAGTTGCTCAAATTAAATCATTAGAACGTGTTGGTGCAGATATTGTTCGTGTATCTGTTCCAACAATGGATGCTGCGGAAGCATTTAAACAAATTAAACAACAAGTGAATATCCCGCTCGTAGCAGATATTCATTTCGACTATCGTATCGCGCTAAAAGTCGCAGAATATGGCGTAGATTGTTTACGTATCAATCCTGGCAACATTGGTCGTGAAGATCGCGTCCGTGCCGTTGTTGATTGTGCGCGAGACAAAAATATTCCGATTCGTATTGGCGTAAATGCAGGCTCTTTAGAAAAAGATTTGCAAGAAAAATATGGCGAACCAACGCCAGAAGCCTTGTTAGAATCCGCATTGCGTCATGTAGAAATTCTAGATCGTCTTAACTTCGATCAGTTTAAAGTGAGCGTAAAAGCCTCTGATGTATTTTTAGCGGTTGAATCTTATCGTTTACTAGCTAAAGCAATTAAACAGCCTTTACATTTAGGCATTACAGAAGCAGGTGGTGCACGCGCTGGCGCAGTAAAATCTGCGGTGGGTTTAGGAATGTTATTAGCTGAGGGCATTGGCGATACACTGCGCATCTCTTTGGCGGCAGATCCCATAGAGGAAATCAAAGTCGGTTTTGATATTTTGAAATCTTTACGGATTCGTTCAAGAGGAATTAACTTTATTGCTTGCCCAACCTGTTCTCGCCAAGAATTTGATGTAATCGGCACAGTAAATGCGCTAGAACAACGCCTTGAAGATATTATTACACCAATGGATGTATCTATTATCGGTTGTGTAGTGAATGGTCCTGGCGAGGCACTCATCTCCGATCTGGGCGTAACGGGCGGTAACAAAAAAAGCGGTTATTATCTTGACGGCGAACGCCAAAAAGAGCGTTTTGATAACGAAGATATAGTGAACCAATTAGAAGCAAAAATTCGTGCGAAAGTCGCACAACAAGATCCAAAAAACAGAATTATTTAAGGAAAGCTCGTGGCAAAAACAATTCAAGCAATTCGTGGTATGAACGATTGCGCCCCAACAGAATCTCCATTATGGCAATGGATTGAAGCACAAGTACGCAATGTATTAAATAGTTATGGCTATTCGGAAGTGCGTATGCCAATTGTAGAAAGTACGCCATTGTTTGCGCGTGCAATCGGCGAAGTAACTGATGTTGTCTCAAAAGAAATGTACACCTTTTGGGATAACGATGAACAATTAACCCTACGCCCTGAAGGCACAGCAGGTTGTGTGCGAGCAGCCATTGAACACGGTTGGATCTATAATAATGAACAACGCTTATGGTATATCGGGCCAATGTTCCGTCACGAACGTCCACAAAAAGGTCGTTACCGTCAATTCCATCAAGTAGGTGTTGAGGTATTCGGTATTGCAAATCCAGAAATCGATGCCGAATTAATCATACTTACCTATCGTTTATGGAAAGCATTAGGTATCGATCAACATGTTACACTTCAACTTAACTCAATTGGTTCTTTAGAAGCTCGAGCAAATTATCGCTCAGCTTTAGTTGGATTCTTAGAAAACCATCAAGATTTAATGAACGATGAAGAAAAAGAGCGTTTAGTAAGAAATCCGCTTCGTATTTTGGATACAAAAAATCCAGAATTACAAAAAGTATTAGATAACGCGCCTAAATTGCTTGATTATTTAGATGATGAAAGCCGTGAGCATTTTGAACAATTATGTTCATTATTAGATGCTGTTGGTATTCAATATGAAATTAATCCTAAACTCGTGCGCGGCTTAGATTATTACAACAAAACTGTATTTGAATGGGTAACCTCCGCTCTTGGTGCACAAGGTACCGTGTGTGGCGGCGGTCGTTATGACGGTTTAGTGGAACAACTTGGCGGACACGCAACGCCAAGCATCGGATTTGCGATGGGATTAGAGCGTTTAGTCTTGTTGGTACAAGAAGTTAATCCAAATGTTCCTGCGAAAAGTGCGGTGGATATTTATGTTGTTTATCAAGGCGAAGGCGCAATATTAGCCGCTTTTGAATTAGCGGAAAAAGTACGTTCAGAATTACCGCACTTAAATACTATGTTACACTGCTCTGGCGGTAATTTTAAAAAACAATTTAAACGTGCAGATAAATCTGGTGCAACATTGGCATTAGTTATCGGCGAAAGCGAAGTACAAAATAAACAAGTCGTTGTTAAACACTTACAAGGTGGCACAGATCAGCAAACCTTAGATTTAGTGAATATAATCGACTATCTTCAAACTCAATTTTAATTTAAAAGGGGAAAAACATGGCTTATTCCATTGAAGAAGAACAAGAGATTAACCAGTTAAAAGACTGGTGGAAAGAGAATGGCAAAACAATTATTGTCGCTTTTATCTTAGGTGTAGGTGGTATGTTTGGATGGCGTTATTGGCAAGCTCACCAAGCAGAACAAATTGCTCAAGCCTCTGCACAATACGATACTTTAATTAATTCTGTGCAACAAGACGAACAGGCTAAAAAAGCAAATATAGAACAATTTGTGCAAGCGAATAGCAAAACTGCATACGCTGTATTTGCTTTGTTAGATGAAGCGAAAAAAGCCACTGAAAAACAAGATTTTTCAGCAGCAGAAGTAAATTTAAACCAAGCATTAACCCAATCTCAAGATGAAGTATTAACATCTATTGTTGCATTACGTCTCAGTGCAGTACAATTTCAATTGGGTCAATTAGACAATGCTTTAACCACCTTAAACCAAGTGAAAGGCGAAAGTTTTAATGCTCGCAAAGCGATTTTAACTGGCGATATCCAAGTCGCTAAAGGAGATAAAGTTGCGGCGAAAAACAGCTTTGAGCAAGCACAACAAAGTGGTAGCCAATTAGAACAACAAATGGCAAAAATGAAATTAAACGATCTTTAAAAAATAATACCCGCATCGAAGTGCGGGTATTTTTTCAATCAAATTTCTGATTATTCAAATTCATCTAACCATTTTAATAAAATAGCCTCAAGAATTGATTCGTTTGATTTATTCGGATCGTCATCAAAATCTTCAAGTTCACAAATCCATTTATGTAAATCAGTAAAACGAACTGTTTTTGGATCTAAATCTGGATTACGATCGTAAAGTTCTTCTGCAATTAATTGGGTGTCTGTCCATTTCATTAGTGAGCCGCCTCATTTGCGTGATTAAGGTTATATTTTGGAATTTCTACCACAAGATCTTCATTTCCCACGACGCATTGACAAGATAAACGGCTATCCATTTCTAATCCCCAAGCCTTATCTAGCATATCTTCTTCTTGATCACTCGTTTCATTTAAAGAATCAAACCCCTCACGAACAATCACGTGGCAAGTTGTACAAGCACAAGAACCATCACAAGCGTGATGAATTTCTACTCCCGCATTGTGAGCAACTTCTAATAAGTTATCTCCTGTTGCAGCATCAACGACCATACCTTCAGGACAAAAATCTTCATTAGGTAAAAAAATCACTTTTGGCATAATACTTTCCTCAAAATTATTTAATATCTGACTGCAGTTTTACGGATTTTCAATGTCTGACAGATTTTTACCTGTCAAAGCTTTATTAATTGATGCATTCATTCGGCGAGCAGCAAATTCTTGGGTAGCAGTGTCTAAGGCTTTAATTCCTTGTGCAATTGCATCGCGATCTGAACCTTGTTTTACATCCATTAATTGTTTTAACACAGTTTCAATATGATGAAATTCATCTGTGCTAAGCAATTCAGCCCCATCTGCTTGTAGCGCAACAATCACGCTTTCAATAACACGATCTGCTTCCACACGCTGCTCTGCCAATTCACGTGCTTGTAAATCTTCTTGTGCATTATCAAAAGAAGATTTAATCATTGCGGTTACTTCTTCATCAGTTAAGCCATAAGATGGTTTAATTTGTATTGAAGCCTGTACTTTTGTCGATTTTTCCATCGCTGTAACGCTTAATAAACCATCTGCATCCACTTGATAAGTCACTCTAATATGAGCTGCCCCCGCCGCCATTGGTGGAATACCTCGTAGAGTAAAGCGTCCTAAAGAACGACAATCATCGACTAGCTCTCGTTCGCCTTGTAGCACATGAACAGTCATTGCCGTTTGCCCATCTTTAAAAGTAGTAAACTCTTGCGCACGAGCCACAGGAATTGTTGTATTACGTGGAATAATTTTTTCCACTAATCCACCCATCGTCTCAATGCCTAAGGAAAGCGGGACAACATCAAGTAATAACATATCAGAATCAGTTTTATTCCCGACTAAAATATCTGCTTGAATTGCAGCACCAAGTGCCACAACTTTATCAGGATCGATTGAGGTTAATGGTGTTTTACCAAAAAACTCTCCAACTTGTTCTCTTACATAAGGCACGCGAGTTGAACCACCAACCATTACTACGGCTTGCACTTCTTCGGATTCCACATTGGCATCTTTCAATGCCCGACGACAAGTTAGCAATGAACGTTTTACAAGCGGATAAATTAATTCATTGAATTGTTCCTGCGAAATCTCTACTGAAAAATCTTGCCAAGAAATAACCGCACTTTTTTCATTAGTCAAGGTAATTTTAGCTTGGTTGGCAAGGGTTATTAGCTCACGCTGTTGATTTGCTGTTTGTGGTTTTAGCTTAGTTTGTTCTATTATCCAATCTGCAATTAAATGATCAAAATCATCTCCACCTAATGCAGTGTCTCCCCCCGTTGCTAAAACTTCAAAGATACCTTTTGATAAGCGTAAAATTGAAATATCAAATGTGCCACCGCCTAAATCATAAACCGCAATAATGCCTTCTTGCCCACTATCCAATCCATAAGCAACTGCAGCTGCAGTAGGTTCATTCAATAAACGTAATACATTTAGCCCAGCTAAACGCGCAGCATCTTTAGTGCTTTGACGTTGAGCATCATCAAAATAAGCTGGAACCGTAATCACAACCCCAGAAAGCTCACCTCCAAGGCGTTGTTCTGCAATGTGATTTAAGCGCGATAAAATATCTGAAGACACTTCAATTGGACTTTTAGGCCCCTGTGCCGTAATAATTAAAGGTAATCCATTTTCACTCGCCACAAATTCATAAGGCAAACTAGAATAACGAGACTGAACATCAGAAAGGCTGCGACCAATTAAGCGTTTTACTGAAATCACCGTATTTTTTGGATCAAGTGAGGCTTGTTCAAAGGCTTCTAAACCAACTTTCTTCTCTTCAACGCCATAATGAACAACTGACGGCACAAGACTGCGTTCTTGTTCATCATTAAGAATCACGGATTGCCCACTACGCACGGATGCAACCAAAGAATTGGTTGTTCCCAAATCAATCCCAACGGCTAAACGATGTTGATGCGGTGCCGCAGCTTGTCCTGGTTCTGCAATTTGTAATAATGCCATATGCTATTTTTCTACTAGTTATGCGACGGAATACGCCAAATCAAATTTATTTTTTTCTGCAAAGTTTGCTTGGTAATGGGTTTCAATATTGACTTCCTGTTTTTGACGTTCATCAATTGCTATTTTTCTATCTTGGTTTAAATCAGGCGTAAATACAAAAACTTGGTTACCATCTAATTGTTTTACATCATCTTGCCAATTTTTCCAAAATAGCCCTTGATAAAAGGCTTCTACATCGCCATTCAATGCCCAAGCTAAAAATTCTGTGTAAGTAAAATTTAAATTATGCCAAGTAAGATCTTTTGATGAATAGTAATAAATTTTTCCAATATTATTGCCTAACGAACCACCATTTAACGCAAAATAACCACCAATCACATCATCTGCAACTAATAAATATTTTGGTTTTTCGCCTGACTCACTAAAAGATTTACTGAAATTCCAATCCATCAAGCCACGCGGTAATTGAAAACTTCCAGAACCTAAAATACGTAACCAACCATAATGAATTAAAATTCCACCTGTTTCATAGATTACTGCACCCATTGGCGAGGATGTTGGCATTTGCATAGTAAAAAGCTCACGCTCCGCACTGGATTGATCTTTTTTAATTACTTCACAATGATTGCGAGCGTTATCAATCCATTGGGAAAGGGTTATCCAAGCAGAATGTTCTGGGCTAGTGAGCTGTTCAAGAGTTTGCATAGTGTTATTTATTCACATCTCGTAGGGGCAAATTACATTTGCCTCTACATTTAATCTAATTCAAAAATTCGTTCTTCCACACGTTCAATTTCTTCAGAAAGTTTATGGGTAAAACGTAATTTATCACAGTATTGAGATGCTCTCGCCCATTGTTGAGATTTCAAACTCTCAAAAAGTGCGGTCAATAATGATTGAGTTTCTTGTTTAATTTCTTTCGCAAAAACATTTAATGCTCTTTCATCTTGCTGGCTTTCAACTTCTTCTAATTGTTCGCGCCATTGTAATTGTTGCATTAAAAACGCCACATCTTGCGTGCTTTTTTGTTCAAGATCTAACTGCTCACCAGTATTAAGAGCAATGATCGCTTCAGCTCGCAAAATTGGGTCTTTTAACGTTTTTAAGGCATCATTCACTTCGGTAGATTTTTGCATCGCAATACGTTGCTCTAAAGCACTACTTGAGACAAAATTATCTGGATGTAGGGCCTTTTGTAATTTTAAATAACGTGCATTTAGTACTTTTTCATCCAGCTGAAAATCAACTGGCAAATCAAAAATTTGAAAAGGATTGAACATCAGATTATTACCTTAAACGTGGAAACTTTCGCCACAACCACAAGATTCTTTTACATTTGGATTATTATATTTAAAGCCTTCATTTAGGCCTTCTTTTACATAATCCAGCTCAATGCCATTGAGATAAACGAGACTTTTTGGATCGACAATAATATTAACACCGTGCTGCTCAAAAACTTGATCCTCGGAATTTAAAACATCTACAAACTCAAGTACATAAGCTAAGCCAGAACAACCTGATGTTTTCACACCTAAACGTAATCCAATACCTTTACCACGATTATCCAAAAAGGCTTTCACTCGCTGCGCTGCTTTTTCTGTTAATGTAATACCCATCTATCCCCCAACACCGCTAAAAATGCGGTCAAAATTGACCGCACTTTTTCACATGATTAGCCTTGTTTTGCTTTATAATCAGCAATTGCTGCTTTAATTGCATCTTCTGCTAAAATAGAGCAATGCACTTTCACTGGCGGTAATTCTAATTCTTCAGCAATTTGGCTATTTTTAATTGCTCCAGCTTCTTCTAAAGATTTACCTTTTACCCACTCAGTAATTAATGAACTAGATGCAATCGCAGAACCACAGCCGTAAGTTTTGAATTTTGCATCTTCAATAATGCCATTATCATCTACTTTGATTTGTAGTTGCATAACATCACCACAAGCTGGCGCACCAACCATTCCAGTACCAACATTGCTATCTTTTTTATCCAATGATCCCACATTACGTGGATTTTCATAATGATCAATTACTTTTTCGCTATAAGCCATTTTAACTTTCCTTTTTTCAATTCTAGTGAATGCCATTGTCAGATAATGGCAACTAAATATTAGTGAGCTGACCACTCAATGGTATTTAAATCAATACCTTCTTTAAACATATCCCATAATGGCGATAATGCACGAAGTTTTTCTACCGCGCCCTTCATTAAATTAATTGTGTAATCAATTTCTTCTTCAGTAGTATAACGACCTAATGTGAAACGAATTGAACTGTGCGCCAATTCATCATTTAAGCCAAGTGCGCGCAATACATAAGATGGCTCTAAGCTAGCAGATGTACAAGCAGAACCAGAAGAGACAGCAATATCGCGCAACGCCATCATTAAGGATTCCCCCTCAACATAGTTAAAACTAATATTTAAATTGCTATCTAAACGATGTTCCATTGAACCATTTACATAAGTTTCTTCAATATCTTTTAAGCCATTATATAAACGATCACGAAGTGCTTTTAAGCGCGGCATTTCTGATGCCATTTCTTCTTTTGCAATTCGATATGCCTCTCCCATTCCTACGATTTGATGAACAGGTAATGTACCTGAACGCATACCACGTTCGTGACCACCACCATGAATAATCGCCTCTAAACGTACGCGAGGTTTACGACGAACATACAATGCGCCAACACCTTTTGGCCCATAAAGTTTATGGCTAGACATCGACATTAAATCAACAGCTAATTCTTCCAAATTAATTTCAACTTTACCAACACTTTGAGTTGCATCCACATGGAAAATTGTTTTATTTGCACGACAAAGTTCGCCAATAGCTTTAATATCTTGTAACACACCAATTTCATTATTAGCGTGCATAATTGAAGCTAGAATTGTATCTGGACGAAGCGCAGCTTTGAATTTTTCTAAATCAATTAAACCATCAGCTTCTGGAGACAAATAAGTGACTTCAAAACCTTCTCGTTCTAATTGACGGCAAGTATCTAACACTGCTTTATGTTCAGTTTTACAGGTAAGAATGTGTTTACCTTTAGTTTGATAGAAATGCGCCGCACCTTTAATAGCGAGGTTGTCAGATTCTGTCGCACCAGAAGTAAAGACAATTTCACGAGAATCTGCACCAATGAGATCAGCGATTTGATTACGCGCAATATCAACAGCTTCTTCTGCTTGCCAACCAAATTTATGTGAGCGAGAGGCTGGATTACCAAATGTGCCATCGATGGTTAGAAACGCCATCATTTTTTTCGCAACACGTTCATCGACTGGACAGGTCGCTGCGTAGTCTAAATAAATAGGTAATTTCATTTTCACTCCTAAATTATGCTAAATATAACCGCACTTTTTTATTAAAAAATATACTGCTTATCTTTTTTATTGATTAACTAATAAATTATTAAAATCACGATGAGATTGACGTTTTACATTACGCTTATTTACCAGCTCTGCTAACGTAATCTCATTTAAAAAACTTTCAATACGTAAACTTAAATCTTCCCAAAGTTTGTGAGTTAAACATTCCACACCATTTTTACAATTTTCACGCCCCAGACATTTCGTTACGTGAATATTTTCATTTACTGCCGCAATAATCATTCCTACAGAAATTTGTTCACTTGGTAGCCCTAACTGATAACCACCTCCTGGCCCGCGAACACTTTTGACTAAACCGTCTTTACGTAATTTAGCAAAAAGTTGCTCTAAATAAGATAAGGAAATATGTTGGCGTTCAGAAATATCCGCAAGGCTTACAGGCCCGCCATCTGCATTTAAAGCAATATCTAAAACGGCTGTAACTGCATAACGACCTTTCGATGTAAGTTTCATAAAGAATCCCTAAAAATTAATTGCGCAATACTTACATATCTGACTAATTTAGTCAATTATCCTCTTTTGTTAAATCAATTCGTTTTTCAACCGCACTTAGCATGCCATTTAAAATATTTAATTCGTTTTTCTCTAATTTTGCACGATAGTATAAACGCTTTAATTTACGCATAACTCCTTGATTTTGAATAAATCCAAGAGACTGATATATACGTTCTGTGTAGTCAAAAAAATAAGCTAACTGATCTGTTGTTGGATAGTTTTTCTCTATTAAAGAAAGTGAATTTTTCTTATTATTTTGAACTAAGAAAGCCATACGCAATTCATAACTTACCAGTTGCACAGCCATTGCTAAATTTAAAGAAGAATAATCAGGATTCGCTGGAATATTCAAGTGATAATGACATTTCAGCAGTTCTTCATTGGTTAATCCAATACGCTCACGACCAAACACAATAGCTATCTTGCCTTTATACGCTACAACTTTCTCCGCGCATTCTCGAGGCTCGATCAATGTATTTTGTAAATGACGTAAGCGAGCACTTGTTCCAATTACCAAAGAGCAATCATCGACGGCTTCATCAAAACTATCGACAACCCTAGCATTTTTTACAATATTTTCTGCGCCAGCTGAAAGGGCATAAGATTGTTCATCAACAGATTTAGGTGAAACAAGACAAAGCTGGGTCAATCCCATCGTTTTCATTGCTCTAGCCGCAGAACCAATATTACCACTGTGCGAAGTTTCAATTAAAACAATACGAATATTATCCAACATAATGATGCCCGACTAAAATTTAAGGGTATTCTACCACAATAACCGCTAAAAATAGTCAAGAATTTAAGCAAATTAAAGAAACTTAAAATATTAGAGATGAATAATAAAAATGGTGGGTTGTGAGAGACTCGAACTCTCGACTGACGGATTAAGAGTCCGCTACTCTACCAACTGAGCTAACAACCCAACTGGACAACTAAATCAGAGAGTGGTGGGTCGTGAAGGATTCGAACCTTC